>JAXDQG010000556.1:0-10992 GCA_034667945.1 Acidimicrobiia bacterium
CTCGCTGACGACGCTGATGAACGAGCGCAGCAGCCTGGGTTCCAGCGCGTCCGGTGGTGGCGGTCGGTTGGATATCAATGACCAGGTGCTCGATGCGCCAATCGCCGATCTCCTCGCCCGCTCCGCCGCCGCCAAAGAGGCCGGCGCTCAGCGTGCCACGCCGCGCGGATGGCGGTTGGCCGCCCAGATCGCCCGGGAGTCCGGCCGCATGAACGAGCCGGTGGCGCGGGACCAGTTGGCAGCGAACGCCGTCGCCGGCGAGGTGGCACGCCTCTCCGAGCTGCGCATTCGTGCTCAGGCGGAAGCGGCGCGTCGTGCCGGCCGCCGGGGCGGCGAGAGCTCGCCCATCGTCTCGGTCCAGAAGATGGCCGCATCGAAGAACTTGCATCGTCTCGGCCGGGCCGCCTTCGATCTTGCCGGAGCCCACGGGATCCTTTCCGGGGCCGACGCACTGGTGGAAGACCGGGCCATGGAAGTGATCGCCACTGCCTACATGATCTCGATTGGCGGCGGGACCGACCAGATCCAGCGAAACATCGTGGGCGAGCGTGTGCTGGGGCTTCCGGGCGAACCCCGCACCGACAAGGACGTTCCCTTCAAGCAGCTCCCAGTGACCGGAACGAGCAAGTGAGCGGAGATGCGGCCGCATTGCCCGCCGTGATCGGTCGCGCATAACGCCGATCGGGTTCGCCAATCATCGACCCGTTTTGTTCCGAGCGAGGGCAAGCTATTGGATGTGGCTGGGCACGTCTTCATCTCCTATAGCCGGACCGACCAGGAGTATGTCGACCTGCTCGTGGAGCATCTGCGCAAAGCGGGCCTGAACGTTTGGATCGACGTGAGCATCGACTACGGCAGTCGCTGGCCCAGCGTCATCAGAGAGGCAGTCGATTCGTGCGCCGCCTTCGTCGTGGTGATGACCCCGCACGGCGAGGATTCGGAGTGGGTCGGTCGCGAGATCGATCAGGCGCAGCTGAGACACCGGCCCATACGACCGCTGCTCCGCGCCGGCGAGCGGTTCTTCCGGCTGGCGGAGGTCCAGTTCGAAGACGTGCGAGCTGGCGCCATGCCGAGCCCGCGTTTCATCGCGCAGCTCAGGGCGCTGACCGACTCGGCTCCACCCACCGGGCAGAGCACGGAGCGACCGGCCGACGAGGTGCAGCGGGGACGTGGCGTTCCGCCCGTGCCCCGGGTCATCGCCCGTGCGCCAGTGAGTTCTTGGTCCTGCGCCACCGCATTGACCGGCCACACCGACACCGTCTGGAGCGTGGCGGTGGCCCCTTCGGGTGAGTGGCTGGCCGCGGCCAGCTCCGACAACGTGCGGATCTGGGATGTGAGCTCGGGCCGCCAACTGCGTCGGCTCGACGGTCACTCCGATTGGGTTTGGGGGGTGGCGGTGGCCCCCTCGGGTGAGTGGCTGGTGTCCGCCGGCGCGGACCACACGCTACGTCTCTGGGAGGCAAGCTCCGGTGACGAGCTGCGACGGCTCGACGGGCACATGGACGGGGTGTGGGGCGTGGCAATCGCTCCCTCGGGCGAGTGGTTGGCGTCCGCCAGCGCGGACCATACCGTGCGCCTCTGGCAGGTGCATCCACCTCGGGCTCCGCTCCGCCTCGAAGGCCACACCGACACGGTGTGGGGAGTGGCGATCGCTCCGTCCGGAGAATGGTTGGCGTCGGCCAGCGCCGATCACTCGGTGCGTCTCTGGGATGCGGCCTCCGGCGACTACGTGGGCCGGCTGGACGGTCACACCGACGGGGTGTGGGGGGTGGCGATTGCGCCGTCGGGTGAGTGGCTGGTCTCTGCCAGCGACGACAACACCGTCCGCCTCTGGGACGTGGACACCGGCCGTCAGCTGGCTCGCTTTGACGGCCACACCGACGGCGTGTGGGGCGTGGCGATTGCGCCGTCGGGCGAGTGGTTGGCGTCGGCCAGCGCCGATGCGACCGTCCGGATCTGGGAGATCGGCTCGGGTCGCGAGATGGCTCGACTCGACGGCCACACCGACGGCGTCTGGGGCGTCGCGGTCGCGCCCTCGGGCGAGTGGTTGGCGTCCGGCAGCGCCGATCATTCGGTTCGCATCTGGCGTTGACGCGGCGCATTCCGTGACGCGAAGCATACCCACCCGTGCGAAGGGGCCTCGCTCCGCAACCTCTCGACAGGCTGAGGCAGCGAGGTCGCATGCGCGAGGACCCATCCGCGAGAATTGAAGCAAGCATTTTGTAAACGAGTGGGGAGGGTCCCGTGGGCTTCGTGCAGATCATCAAACTGACGTCGTCGAAGTTCGAGGAGCTGGAGGCGGCCAACAAAGTATGGGAAAGAGCGACGGAGGGGCAGCGCACGGTCGCGCGGGAGATCGTTTGCGAGAACCGTGACAAGAGCGGTGAGTACTGGATCATCGTGGAGTTCCCGAGCTACGAGGCCGCCATGCGCAACAACGACTTGCCGGCCACCGCCGAGATCGCCGAGAAGATGATGTCGCTTTGTGATGGTCCGCCGGAGTTCCTGAACTTGGACGTCATACGGTAGGCGTCGCGAGCGTCTGCCCTCACCGACGGCAGGCCTGAGGCGGGACCCCAGCGAGAGCGTCTGCCGCATCTGCCATGATCCGCTGGAGCGCGCTGCCGCGAGGCGCAGGCGCCGACCCAGGGGGTGCCCGTGATCCACGACCGCTTCGACATCGGTCTCATGTTCTCGTTCCGCAACCCGGCGGCATGGCGTCGGCCGTTCCCGCAGGTCTACGCGGATGAGCTCCGCCTGATCCGGCGTGCGGAAGACCTCGGCATCGACACGATTTGGCTCACCGAGCACCACTTCGCCGACGACGGCTACTCACCCTCGATCGTGACGATTGCCGCCGCCATCGCAGCAGTCACGGAGCGGGTTCGCATCGGTTTCAATCTTCTGCTCTTGCCGCTGCACAACCCGATTCGTGTGGCCGAAGACGTGGCCACGCTGGATGTCCTGTCCAACGGCCGGATAGATCCCGGGTTCGGCCAGGGCTATGCGCCCCATGAGTTCGCCGGTTACGGGATTCCCAAGTCCGAGCGGCTCTCCCGCTTCGTGGAGGGCCTCGAGGTGCTTCGCGGCCTGTGGTCCCAGGACACCTTCTCGTACAAGGGAAGGCACTACGAGATCGACAGCGCCCGGCTCGTGCCCCAGACCGTGCAACAACCCATGCCGTTGTGGCTCGGCGCCACGAGCCGCCCCGGTGTCCGCCGGGCCGGGCGCTTGGGCGCGAATCTGCTCGGCATCGCCAGCGCGGCCCTGCAGAAGGAGTATGAGGACGCCCGGGTGGGCGCCGGATTCAGCATGGACGACGCCAAGGTGCTGCAGCTCCACTGGGCCCACGTGGCCGAGTCGGACGACATCGCCTGGGACGAGGCTGCGCCCCATCTGCATCACCTGTTGACCGTGTACTCGGGCTGGGCCAACGCCGCTGCGGAACAGGGCGGTCCCAAGGCGCCGTCCCCGCCGCCGGTCGAGGAGCTGCGCGATCCGAAAGGCCCGCTGATGTTCCGGCCGGCCATCGGCACGCCGACAACGGTGGCCGCAGCGCTCAACCGTGGCCTCGACAGGGTGAGGACCACCCATCTGGCGCTAGGTCTGCTGCCCGGCATGCCGCCTCAGCGGACCCAGGCGTCCATCGAGCGCTTCGTCGCCGAGGTCGTGCCCCAGCTGGGCTGAATCAGACACCGGCCAGGTTCGTTCGGTCGGACCCATCTGCCTCGCGCGGCGATGGCCAAGAGCCACGGGTTTGTGGTCCAGCGCGATGAAGATCTCATGACCATTGCGGCCGGACTCGACATTCCAGTGAAGAATCCGCGCTCAGTAGGCGTCGGGCGTATTGCGGTCGCCAACCGCTCACACCTCCTGCCAATCGGCAATTAAGCCAGGAACCGATGTGCTGCGGATGTAATCCGCGGCATCAACCGCTCCGCAGCGTCCGTATTGCCCTATCTGCCCGAGGTCTAAACGGATATCCCGCTCGCTCCTTCCGAATCCGCGACATTTCCTGGGATACCTCGGACAAGGGTTTGGAAGCCCGTAGGCTCGGCCAATACAGAGGCGGGAACGACTTCGGATCTCGAGTCTCCGCCACGACACGGCCCTCCGGATCCGCCGCCGGAGGGCCGTCTCGCTGCTCCGGACCAGCCACGCTTCCATGCCGGAGAACCCTGGGACTTTCGTGTGGCACACACGGCAAGACCGTGAATTGTCGTCCATTCCGGTGTTGATCGCCGCTTCCCTCTGGATTGCGAATCTCGACCGAAGGCCTACCTATTCACCCCAGCAGAGACAACCGGGTGACCGAGGATGTCACGTGCCCGCGCCCTGGGTGGCTAATTTGGTCAAGATTCGGCGGGCGGCCAGACCACCGGTATCGATCTTGAAGCTGACTTCGCTTTCGTCGTGATCGCTTTCGAAACGCACCTGCATGGCGTTGAGCGCCTCGACGTCCTGCAGTACGACCGTCCGATTCATGTGGGCCAGGAATTGGTCCACGCCACCGTCATCCACCGCGAAATCTCGGCAGACGGCCCAGAAGTCCAGCGTGTGTGTTTCGTCGATCGGAGTGATGGCGTAGAGGACCTTGAGGTGGCACGCACCGTCGTCCTCGCCGGAGGGGCCCGGAGCCACGCCGGCCGGTGCGATGCGGGAGTGCAGCAGGT
This sequence comes from Acidimicrobiia bacterium, assembly GCA_034667945.1. Classification (GTDB taxonomy): domain Bacteria; phylum Actinomycetota; class Acidimicrobiia; order Acidimicrobiales; family CAIXPF01; genus JAXDQG01. The sequence goes on from JAXDQG010000556.1 coordinate 4,674, forward strand.
AGTAGCCCGGTGGGTGATATTCGATGTCTTGCCACCTGTCGATCGGGCTGTCGAGACCGGTCGACTTGGCGTAGAAGGGCGGACACTCGACCGCCGACATGTGGCGGCTGACGTGAACCACCGACGACGCCTCGTCCACCTCCGTGACGATGGGCGTCTGCGCCACCTCCGGCGTGCCGATGAAACCGGCATGGAGGAAGGTCTCGTGGGAGAGATCGAGGAGGTTGTCGATCAGTAGCCCGTAGTGGGCATCGAGCGGTTCCATGCCGTGCACCTCGGCCCATCCGTCCATCGTGAACCACGGTGTCCGAGGTCGGCGGCCGTGATCGGGGGCTTCGGCATCGCCCATCCACACCCAGATCCAGGCACCGTCCTCGACCAGCGGCCTCGTGGTGAGGTTGGCTCGGCTGGGGACGCGGTCCTGCCCCGGCGCCCACACACACGTCCCCGCCGGGTCGAAGCTCAACCCGTGGTAGCCACATTGGAGGACATCGCCCATGAGGTGTCCTCTCGAAAGTGGATAACGTCGGTGCGGGCAACGGTCGGGGAGGGCCACCGGTGTACCGGCCTCCGTCCTGTAAAGGACGAGGTGCTCGCCCAGCACCGTGCGGGGCAAAAGACTGCGCCCCACCTCTTCGGACGAGGCAATGACATACCAATGGTCCCGGATAAATGTCACGAATATTCCCCTTCCAAAAAGCGCCCGCGGCGGGAGCGCTCAACGCAAGGTTTCACAGCGAGTCGGCGAAGCCCTTGATATCGCGGATGGTCGCCAGGTACACGTCCGGTAGGGCCGCACGGAAGATGCAGTCGCCGGCATGGCACGTGCCGTTGACCGTCCTGCTCACCGCACTGACGCCGGCTCGCACGAGCTTGCGGTAGTAGGCGAGGCCTTCGTCCCGCAGCGGGTCGAGCTCATTGACCGAGATGAGGTGGGGCGGCAGGCCGGCGAGATCCGCAATGGACGCGTGGTACGGCCAGGCCAGGGCATTGGTGGCGTGCTCGCCGCTGGGGTCGTAGGCCTTGGCGATGGCGCCCATCATCGCGACGTCGAGGAAGTAGCCGTCGTTCTCGTAGAGCGAGGGCAGCTGCGGGTCCTTCGCTGCCCAGGCATTCGAGATATAGGGGCATTGCGCATAGACGCCGGCGATCTGCTGGATGCGACCTTCGCCTTTCGCCTTGAGCGCGGTGGCTAGCGTGAGGTTTCCACCTCCTGACTCGCCGGAGACGATGACTTTCGAGATGCCGAGCCGGCCGGCGTTGTCGGAAACCCATTGCAGTGCGGAGGAACAATCGTTGAGCCCCGCCGGGAACGGATATGTCCCCTGCTTGCCGGCGCCATTGCGGAACTCCACGCCGACGACGATCAGCCCGGTCGATGCCAATTCGTCCCGCCAGCGCACGTAGCCGTGGTCGGCCGCCTGCAGCATCACCATGCCACCCCCGTGGAGGTGCAGCACTGCGGGCAGGGCCTTGGCCGCCTGGTTCGGGCGGTGAATGTAGAGGGTGATGTCGTTGTCATCCACACCCTTGATGACCTCGACTGACCTGGTCACCCCCTGCATCTGGGCCAGCCCGATCGAGAGCGCGTCGAACAGTTCTTGGAAAGCCTCTTCCGCTCCACCGACATACTTGAGCACCTCCTCGACGGTCGAGTTGGCGTTGACCGGGGCCGGTGGGGGAGGGCCGTCGAGCCCGAGCGGCGCCAGTGCGGCGACCATGCGCGGGTCGGCTCGGGGGTCGTCCCGTAGCGTCATGTCCGGGGAGCCGAGCCGACCGGGAAGAATGGGCGCGCTGGACGTCGTCAACGGATTCGTCTCCTTGGAGGAGTGATGGTGTCCTTGGAGGAGTGATGGTGTCCTTGGAGGAGTGATCGTGCACCTGCCCGCGAACCTACTCCTCGGCATGCCATACCGTGGCTCACGCGCGACACCTGGTGACGACTCTTTGCCCTGATCAGGGTCTTTGCCCTCGCAAATCTCACGCGAATGCGCGGCATGCCGCGCGGGACTTGACCTAGCGTCCGCTCCGTGGCCCACCAGACGGGTGAAGCACGCTTCGAGCACCGGATGTCGCCTGGCGAAGCCCTCATGTGGAACGTCGAGAAGGACCCCTGGCTCAATCCGAACGCGGCATCGGTGAGCTTCATCGAGGGCAGCTGCGACTTCGAACTGCTCAAACGATGGATTGCACAAATGGTCGCCGACGTCCCGCGTTTGCGGGAACGGGTGCAACCGGGGATCGGCCGACTCACCACGCCGACCTGGGTGCCCGACCCGGAGTTCGACTTCGGCTACCACATGCGGCATCTGGCCCTGCCACCGCCCGGGAGCGAGCGGCAGCTTCTCGACCTCGTCGGACGCCTGCACCAGCAGCCTTATGACCGCACTCGACCCCCTTGGGAGATCGTCGCCATCGACGGCCTCGAAGCCGATCAGTGGGCGTTGATGTTCCGGCTGCACCACTCCATCGCCGACGGTTACGGCATGGGCCGCCTGCAGGAGCGGTTCATGATGCGCGATCCCAGCCGGCCGCCTCCGGAGGAGGTAGCCCTGGACGCCCTCGTGGCCGACACGGTCGAGAAGGCCCGGCAATCCCATGAGCGTCCCGGCGCCCAGTTCGAGGAAGCGGCCCGATTGGTAGGTGAGCCCGCCTGGAATCTGTCGCGCTGGCTGACGGGCGAGGTCGTCGGAGCGGTCCGAGACCCCGAGCGGGTCGGCCGCTGGGCGACAACTGCCCAGGGTTTGGCCCGCATGGCGATCTCCCAGCTGCGCTCCTCGCGGGACCCCAACGGCCAACGCGCCGGGTCGCCCTTGTGGACGGGACGCTCCGGTCGGCGCCACATCGAACTGCTGCGTGTCCCTTTGGCCGAGGCGCGCAACGCCGGTGAAGCCCTGGGCGGATCCCTGAACGACGTCTTCATGACCGCCATGACGAATGGCGCGGCCGCCTATCACCAGGCCAAGGGTTCGCCGGCTGTGGCCTTCAACACGTCCTTCGTCGTCAGCACCCGCACGGATTCCGCCGAGGGCGGCAACTCGTTCACACCCCTGCGGGTGCAGGTTCCCGGTGGCCCCATGTCGGCATTGGAGCGCTTTCGGGCCATCCAGGAGCGGGTGACCGAGCAGCGCCAGGCGCTGACCGGCGGCGGCCTGATGGGTGGCTTGGCCGCGGTGGTGAACCTGCTGCCGACGCGGGTCACGACCCAGACGGCCCGCCGGTCGGCCGCCCACCTCGATTTCGCCACGACGAACGTGCGCGGCGCGAGGGTGCCCCGCTACGTCAATGGCCAGCGAATGCTGGGCACGTTCGCGCCCGGGCCTGTCGCCGGCGCGGCGATGATCGTGTCGCTCATCTCCTACGTCGACACCATGTTTGTCGCTTTCACGATCGACCCGGCGGCGGTCGAAGACCCTCAGGCTCTGCGTGATCACGTCGGCGAGGCATTCGAGGAGCTGTTCGAGCTCAACCAGAGCAGTCCCGCAGCGGTCTGATGATGATGGCTCTGATACAGCTGGTTTTCGCGAAGATGGCGTTGACGCAGTGAGCGCCGGTCGGGACGCTACGGTCAGCCGCGATGGCTGACGACGACGCGGTCTTCGAGGCTGCAGGCCAACAGGTCGTGATCTCCCATCCCGACAAGGTGTTCTTCGAGGAGCGGGGCGATACGAAGGCCGACCTCGTCCGTTATTACCAGGCGGTGGAAGGGCCGCTGATGACTGCCATGGGCGGTCGTCCCGTCCTCCTCCAGCGATTCCCGAACGGCGCCGGGGGCTCGTCGTTCTTCCAGAAGCGCGTGCCGGCCCAGCGGCCGAAGTGGCTGCAGACCGCCGTCGTGAGCACGCCGAATGGGACCACGTCGCAGGCGCTGGTAGCTGCCGATCTCGCCCATGTGCTGTGGGCGGTCAACCTCGGATGTCTGGGCTTCCACGTGTGGCCGGCGCGGGCGGCCGATCAGGACCACGCGGATGAGTTGCGCATCGACCTCGACCCGACTCCGGGCGTGACCTTCCCTATGGTGCGGGAGGCTGCGCACGAGGTGAAGCACTTCCTTGATGAGCTTGGGGTGCTGGGCATGCCGAAGACCACAGGCAACCGCGGAATTCACGTGTACATCCGCCTTCAGCCCCGCTGGAACTCCTACGAGGTCCGCTCGGCGGCGGTGGCAGTAGCCCGTGAGCTGGAACGTCGGCGACCCGATCTGATCACGGCCGCCTGGTGGAAAGAGGAACGTGGTCGCCGGGTCTTCGTCGACTTCAATCAGAACGCCCCGCACAAGACGATCTTCGGGGCGTGGTCGGTCAGGGCCCGGCCGGGCGCACAGGTGTCGACCCCGTTCGGCTGGGACGAACTCGACAGCATCTCGCCTGACCATCTCACCATCGCGTCCGTGCCCGAGCGACTGGGCGCCACGGGCGACGCCTGGGCGGTGATGACGGATCAGCCGCAGTCGCTCGAGCCGCTGCTGGTGCTGCACGAGCGAGACCGGGCTGCCGGCCTGCAAGATGCTCCGTGGCCGCCGGTGTATCCCAAGATGCCCGGTGAGCCGCCTCGGGTGGCTCCCAGCCGGGCGCGCAAGTCGCCGGAGCCCGAGGAGCAGAAATAGCTCAGCTGGTGTCGGGGATCAACTCGGCTCTTGCTTGGCGACCAGGCGCCGCTCGATGTGCCATCCCGTGTCGTCGGTCCAGCACAGCTCGACCTGCCAACGGGCGGGCTCGGCCCACGGCGGCGAGATGCCGAAACTGATCACCTCTGCACTGCCCAGCGCGCTGACGGTGGCCTCGCCGTCGAGGAGGCTGGGCGGGGCGGGCTGCAGTTGCCGGTCGCCGGTCTGGTCGGCAACGCCAGCGGTGACGGCAGGGGAGCCGTGTTCCGCCCGATCGAGTGGATGGAATCTCAACTGCACATCGATGGCGGTGGCCGGGCCGTTGTTGCGCAGCATCAGGTACGGATAGGCCCAGCCTGTCGACGTCCGGAACGGTGGTACGGAGAGGTGGAGGCTGGCGGGTCGCCGTTCGGTCGTCGCACCGGCTCTCCGTCGTCGCGGCGCAGGGCCCGTTGTTCCCGGCCGTGGAGCTCGTTGGGACGGGTTGCCCGAGATATGTCTTTCGATCCGGACCCCCGACCGGAGTCCCCAACGGGCCTCGCTGACGCCGTCGCCCGCCAGCGCGGACGCGAGGGCTGCAAGCGGGGGGATGAGCAGACCCATCGAATTGGCGTCAAACACGGATCACTCCTTCCACTGAGAAAGCTGCGCGGGTGGGGCCTGTTTTGGTGCTCCCGCCCGGCTGCGGCGGGGAAGTCGCACGAACTCGGCCATCCAACACAGCCGCTGTAGCTGACATCCGGCTCAGTTTCGAGCGTAGGCGGGGCGTTACAAAACCAGATGGCCGGGTTATAAATCGCGAACTACGTGTCGCGGTACTTGAGCCACTGTCCACAATCTCCCCAGATCCATCCACAGGGCGCTCGAAAATTGCCATAAGGGGGCCACCGAGAGCGGTGAAGGGGCGCTCCGAGTGAGCGGTGAACGCCCTACGAAGTCGTCTCGGGCCGTGGCCCGTTCTCGCCGCCAGCCAACCGTCTGAAACCGCCGCGAGCAGGTCGGACAGGACCGGGCCGAAATGGCATCGGGTCGGAGTGCCGTCACTCGCGAACACCTGGGGCGCCCGCCATCACCCGCCTTCCTGACCTCAGGGGCCCGCCTCATTGGTTTCTACTGATGGAGCCCCGCAGGGCACATTGTCCTTTTGGGACGTTCCGCGCCGGCTCTTACATAACGCGTTCGTCGCGCTATTTAGCGCGCGAGCACCTCGGCAGAGGCCCAGTATGCATCGTCACGTGAGCCCTCGCATCGTCGCTGGGTTGCCGGGCCCGACTGTCGTACAAGAGACACAGATGCCTGCCGCCACGGATACCCCTAGCGCTGATAGGGTCACGGCTAGTCGTTAGCGCTGTCCAGTCGTTAATTCCGACGTTTCCATCCGGGTTGCAACAGCACGTGATCTGCGGCGTGTTCGCCTCGTCCATCGGTCCAGATGACGCGGATCAGGAGATCCTGGTGCACGTTCGACAGGTGGCAGTTCACCGTCTCGTTCGGTCCCATTGACGGCAGTCGAAGCGGCCCAGTCACGAAGATCGACGGGGGTACCACTGTGGGGAAAATGCCGCGATCGCCGATGGGAGGACCTTCGCCGACGTGAGGACCTTCGCCGACGTGAGGGCCTTCGCCGACGTGAGGGCCTTCGCCGACGTGAGGGCCTGCGGCGTCGCCCGGTGTTGGCGGCGTGGGCTCGGCCACGGGCCCCACGATGTCCAG
>JAXDQG010000557.1:0-4542 GCA_034667945.1 Acidimicrobiia bacterium
GGCCCGGTGGCCGTCGACCGTGGCGGGCAATCGATCACGTCGCGGCACTGTCCGCAGGCGGCGGCGGTAAGGCGACGCGCTCGGCGGGGTCCTCGAAGGACTGGCGGGCCTGACGTGACCTCTGGCACATCACGGGGTACCTTGTGACTCGCTGTGCCGCCTGTCACAGCTGGTCACTCAACGTGAACATGGGGGAAGCGAGTGAAGCGAGCACGGCTCAGAGGTGCGACAGCCGGTTTGGTGGGTCTGGCGCTGGTGGCGGCCGCGTGCGGGAGCGGTAGCGGGGGAGGCAGCGCCACCAATGCCACCGTCGACCCCGGCATCAAGAGCGGGGTGGCGGCTGCCCTCGGCGGGGGTACGGCGACCACGGGCGGTTCGGCCACCACGACCACGGTGGCAGAACCCACGACCATCGAGGGCTGGGAAGCCCTTTGGAAGCAGCAGCGTGATGCCATCGTCAAACGCATCACCGACAACAAGTGGGGCAAGGCCGCCGACGGCAAGTCGCTGACCGGCCCAGGCGGTTGGACCGTCGACCTCTCCAAATGCCCCGGCAACTGGTCGGACACCGAGGGGCTGACCGACACCTCGATGAAGGTCGGGTTGTCGTTGGCCCAGTCCGGTAACTACGCCGAATACAACAACTACTCCCGGGCCATGCGCGTCCTGTTCGACTACTACGGCGCACAAGGGGCCTTCAAGGACGTCAACGGCAAGACCCGAAAGATCGACTTCATCACGAAGGACGACGGCTACGACGCGGCCCGGGCCATCCCGAATGTCGACGAGCTGCTCGATTCCGAGAAGGTCTTCGCAGTGTGGACGCTCGGATCGCCCTCCACGCTGAAGACCTACGACAAGATCAATCAGCGGTGCGTGCCCCACCCCGAAGCCATCACCGCCCATGCGGCCTGGGGTGATCCGGTGAACCACCCGTGGACCACCGGTGCACCCAATCTGTCCTACAGCTCGGAGGCCATTCTCTGGGGTTCGTTCCTCGAGCAGCATCTGTCCGAGTTCCCCGCCGACCGCAAGGTGAAGGTGGCGGCGCTGGTGGTGAACAACGACTTCGGCAAGCTGTATGACGGCAGCTTCCGGGCGTATGTCGCTCAGACGCCGGCGCTCAAGGACCGCATCGACTACTCGACCGAGAACATCGAAGCGGCCACGCCCACCGTGACCGACCCCATGACCACGTTGGCCGCCAAGAACCCTGACGTGTTCATTGCGATGGTGGCGGCAACCCCGTGCACCCAGGCAGTGACCGAGGCCGCCCAGAACGGCATGCACGAGAAGGTGAAGTACCTCTTCCAGCCGATCACGTGTGCCGGCACAACCTTCGTGAAGAAGGAGAAGGTGGGTGGTGACGGCTCGGCCGCCAACAACTGGTGGATCGTCGACACCGGCGCCAAGGACCTGACCGGGAGCCGCTTCCAGAGCGATCCGTATGTGCAGTGGGTCCGCAATCTGTTGCAGGGCGCCGGGATCGACGTCAATTCGTCGAGCCTGTTCACCGGCGGCGTGATCCTCAGCTGGACCTTCGTGCAATCGGCCATCATCGCCGGTCAGTTGCCCGGCGGCCTTACCAGGACCAACTTCATCCTGGCGCAGCGCTCGCTGGACATGACCAGCTCAATGTTCGAATCCGGCATCCACTTCCACATGGATGGGGCCAAAGACGCCTATTTCATCGAGGCGGGTCAGTACCAGCAGTGGGATTCGGCCAAGCAGACCTGGGTGCCCAAGAGCGACGTCGTCGACCTGGACGGCAAGTCCAAGAACTGCGCCTGGGACGCTGCTGCGAGCGTCTGCAAGTAACAGCGAGCGGGTGAATCAACGGTCGGCGCCGGCAGGGAGATGAAGGCGCCGGCAGGGAGATGACCGGGGGGAGTGCCAGGACGGCCGGCGGCAGCGTCTTCTGTCGCCGGCCGTGCGAGCCGCTCCAACCGCCTACCGGTTCGCGTGACAGATGTCACTCACCCTGGCTAATGTTCCAACAAGTGCTTCCTCGGCTACCCGTGCCGTGACCGGGTGAGCGCAACAAGATCCGTTGCACCGGACGCCTGTGGCCGGCGGCTCGCCCGCCGGCCATCGGTGTTTTGCGCTGGCCGCGGCTACCCGACCCGCGTCAGGTGGCGGTAGATATGCTCAGCCAGCGCAGTCCGGCGCTGGGTGCAGCTCAAATGCTGCCCGGATAGGCCCTCCCGGACGCTCCCGCTCTGCTGACGCAGGGAGGTCGCATCCGCTCGGCCTATCCGACTCGAGAGGGGGGTGCGGCCCGATCGCCCTGTTCCTGCAACGCTGCTTCGACGGGCTCGCCAACGGTGCCATCTACAGCTCGCTGGCCTTGGCCCTCGTCATCGTCTACCGGTCCACCGGTCTCCTGAACGTGGCGCAGGGGGAGATGGCCACGTTCTCTACCTACATCGGCCTGATCGTGCACAGCCCGGTGACCCCGGCACTGGCCGGCACCGAGCTCGCCCACGCCCTGCTGCCCGGGTCGCCGTGGCCGATCTGGGCGTCGATCGGCGCGGCCATCGTGGTGGGGGCAGTGGTGTCCGCCGGAGCCGAGCGCCTCGTCATCCGACGCCTGCCCGACCCCTCCGGTGCCAACGTCGTCAGTGCCACCGTCGGCATCCTGCTGCTGGTGAACGGGCTGACCGAGCGCACCTGGCGGGCTGTGCTGCGAGCCTTCCCCCCCGCCTTCCCCAACGACGCGCGCGACTTCATCAGCATCGGCGAGGCCCGGCTCCGCTACGTCACGATCGGAACGTGGGCGACGTTGCTGGTCGTACTGATGGCGCTGTGGATCGTGCTGCGCTTCACCAAGATCGGCCTGGCATTCCGGGCGGTGTCATCCAGCCCGCAGATCAGCGAGCTGCTCGGCATTCGGGCCGGGCGCGTGGCCACAGTGGGCTGGGCGCTCGCCGGCGGAATCGGTGCCCTGGCCGGCTGCCTGGTCGCTCCCACCGTCCTGCTCGAGCCGGGGATGATGGTCCGGGTCCTGATCTATTCGCTGGTCGCCGCCACCATCGGAGGACTCGACAGCCTCGGGGGAGCAGTGCTCGGCGGGATGCTGGTTGGCGTGGCCCAGACCATGATCGGCGGGTACGTCCTCGTCTTCGGGTCGCAGCTGAGCCTCCCGGGGGCGTTGCTGGTGATGGTCCTGGTGCTGATGTGGCGTCCGACCGGGCTGTTCGGTACCCGCAAGGTCGAGCGGGTCTGAGGCCATGACGACTGGCGACGAGCGGGTCGACCTGGTGCTCGTTTTCGACATCGAGTCGGCCGACGATCTGCAGGGTCCGGCGCTGCGGCGGCGGAACTGGAATCTCGAGCGGGGCACGCGACGCTGGCGGCTGGTGATCGGAATCGTCACCGCGGTGTCCCTGGTAGGCCTCACCGTGCCGGTGTTCCTGCTGCCGGTGTTGCAGGCCCGGCTCTTCACCCGCTTCATCGCGCTTGCCGTTGCGTTGCTGGGCTTGCAGTTCGTGGTCGGCAAAGCCGGGCAGCTCTCTCTCTGCCACGGCGTCTATGTCGGGATCGGGTCCTACACCACGGCCATCCTCGTCGGCACGCATCGCTGGCCCTACCTGCTGGCCGTCGCCTGTTCGCCGGTGGTCGGCCTGGCGGCGGGCTGCCTGGTGGGCGTGCTGGCCCTCCGGATCCGAGCTGCATACCTGGGCCCGGTCACGTTGAGCGTCGCGGTGGCGTTTCCCATGATCGTCAAGCGCTTCGGCTGGTTCACCGGGGGATCGTCCGGGCTCCCGATCCTGCACGGCGTCTCCGCCCCCGGCTTCATCCCCAGCGCCAAGGCGTACGAATGGGTGCACCTGGTCGTCGTGGTCGTCGCAGTGCTGGCCTTCCTGATAGCCCGCAACCTGGTGCGCAGTCCGGTCGGCCTGGCGGTCGACGCGGTGGCGACCGATCCGCTGGCGTCGGTCTCGTACGGCATCAACGTGGGCCGATACCGAGTGATGAGTGCCGGGGTGGGTGCCGCCTTCGGCGCGCTGGGGGGAGCGCTCCTGGTGTTGGACACACCGGTCGTCGGCGCGGACAGCTACGACCTGTTCCGCTCGTTGGGCTACTACGCCGCTGTGGTCGTCGGGGGAGCGGCCTCGCCGGCCGGTGCCGTCCTGGGCTCTGCGCTCTACACCGGGGTTCCCTTCATCGTCAGCACGTACGGACTGCTCGTGGGACCGAATCTGGTCTTCGGGGTGCTGCTGCTCGGCGCCACCTTCGTCGCCCCCTCCGGCTTGACCGCCGCAGTACGTGATTGGGTTGGTGGCTTTCTGGAGGTGGCCGAGGAGCGCCGTCCGGCCGAGAGCGATCCGGACCAGCGCCGTCCGCCGAAATCGGCCCCCTCCCGAGGTGCGCCAAGCGGATAGCTTCGGTCCCATGAACGACCACCAGTGGGGGTTCCGGACCAGGGCCGTCCATGCCGGGAGCCAGCCCGATCCCACCACCGGAGCCCGAGCCGTGCCGATCTACCAGTCGACCTCGTTCGTCTTCGAGGACACCCGGGACGCAGCCGACCTCTTCGCC
>JAXDQG010000558.1:0-5536 GCA_034667945.1 Acidimicrobiia bacterium
CGTCCCACTTGGGCTCGAAGAGCAGATCTGTCTGGGGAAGCGCCTGGAAGCCCGGCAGCGGCTTGGCCAACATCGGCTTCACGGGCGGGTTGACCGGCAGCACCATCGGCGGGAGCCTACCGGGCGCCAACCGCCAGCTCCGGCCGGGTGAGCAGGTGGTGGCCTCCGCTCAGAGCGGGCGCATGTCGACCCGGGCTGCCCGCTGCCGAGCCGACTCGGTCAGACGGTCAAGCAGGCGCCCCGGCTCGTCATCGACGATCAGCCGCTCGAGGTTGCGGGGCTTGATGAAGCCTTCGTCGACGGCGTGGTTCAGAAAGGTGGCCAGTGGCCGGTAGAAACCGGTCGGGTCCAGCAGGCCCACGGGTTTGTCGTGCAGTCCGATCTGCCCCCAGGTCAGCGTTTCGGCCAACTCCTCGAGCGTGCCGAGCCCGCCGGGCAGCGCCACGAAGGCGTCGGCCAACTCGTACATGGTGGCCTTGCGCTCATGCATCGAGTCCACCCGGTGCAGGGTCGTGATGGCCGTGTGCGCCACCTCGTTGCCGAAAAGATCCCTCGGGATGACCCCGGTGACCCGGCCGCCGGCGCTCATCACCGCGTCCGCCGCCGTGCCCATCAGGCCCACCGCGCCGCCGCCGTAGACCAGGCCGATGTCCCGGGCGACCAACTCACGGGCCAGCGTCGTCGCCGCTTCCGCATACTCCGGCCGCGTCCCCACGCTCGATCCGCAGAAAAGGCAGAGCTCGCGTAGCTGCATCCCGGGCAGGGTAACCGCCGATCCTCCGGCGCCGGGTAGGCCGGCCGCTGCGACTCGCCAGGACCGCCGCTTGGCCGGTCAGGTCCGATGCCTGCCCGATCAGGTCCGATGCCTGCCCGATCGGGACCGCCGCCTGCCCGATAAGGTCCCCGGCGTGGCAACCGACCTCGATCTCGTTCGTGAGCTGGTGGCCGGCTCGCGCGGTCTTTGCACCGTGGGCGTCAGCCGACCCGACCACACGGTGCACGCCACCGTGGTCAATGCGGGCACGCTGCCCCACCCCGGCCACGGTGCCGACGTCGTCGGATTCGTCGCTCGAACCGACGCCGCCAAGGTGCGCTATCTGCGAGTGAATCCGCGCGCTGCGGTGACGTTTCGGGTCGATTGGCGCTGGGCCACCGTGGAGGGACCCGTGACCTTGATCGGGCCCGACGATCCCTACGAGGGCATCACGGCCGAGCGACTGCGAGTCCTCCTGCGTGAGGTGTTCGCCGGCTGCGGCGGCACCCACGACGATTGGGAGGAGTTCGACCGGGTCATGGCGGCCGAGCGCCGTCTCGCCGTGCTGGTCGAACCGCGGCGTGTGCTGGTCAACCGGCCTGCCTGACATGAGCCGGCCCACCTGATGCCTCGCCGGCAAGGCGCGCCGTGGGGCCCGGCAGTCACCGCTGGCTCTCATTGGGATGGCCGGCGGAGGCACCGGTAACCTCGGCGCACTATGTCGGAGCACCCCCTGCGTGAACGACTGGCCGAGCTGGAGAAACGCAAGGAAGCGGCCATCCACGCCGGCCCGGAACGAGCGGTTCTGCGGCAGCACGAGAAGGGCAAGTTGCTCGCCCGTGAGCGCATCGAATACCTGCTCGACCCCGGCAGCTTCCACGAGCTCGACATGTTGGCCAGGAGCCGGGGCGAAGGTACTGCAGACCGCCCCTACACCGACGGTGTCATCACCGGTTTCGGGACCATAGACGGGCGAAAGGTGTGCGTCTTCTCGCAGGACTTCACGGTTTTTGGCGGCGCTCTCGGGGAGGTGTTCGCCGAGAAGATCCACAAGGTGATGGACCTCGCCCTGAAGATCGGCGCACCCATGATCGGCCTCAACGACGGCGCTGGTGCGCGTATCCAGGAAGGTGTCGTCTCACTCGACGGCTATGGCGGCATCTTTTACCGGAACGTGCTGTCCTCCGGAGTCGTGCCGCAGATATCGGTCGTGCTCGGGCCCTGCGCAGGTGGTGCGGTGTACAGCCCGGCGATGACCGATTTCATCTTCATGGTGCGGAACAGTTCGCACATGTTCATCACCGGACCGGACGTCGTGAAGACGGTGACCGGTGAAGACGTGACCCTCGAGGAACTCGGTGGCGCCGGTTCGCACAGCACCAAGTCGGGTGTTGCAACCTTCGTCTCCGAGGACGAGAAGGCCTGCCTGGACGACGTCCGCTATCTGCTGTCCTTCCTTCCTGCCAACAACCTCGAAGCGCCACCCCAAGCAGACGTGGCGGATGACTCTGAGCGTCTCTGCCCCGAGCTTCTCGACCTGATCCCGGCCAGCAGCAACCAGCCTTACGACATGAAGAAGGTCATCGCCTCGATCGTCGACGAGGGTGACTTCTTCGAGTACTTCCCGTCGTGGGCTCGCAACATCGTCTGCGGTTTCGCCCGGTTGAACGGCAGGCCCGTCGGCATCGTCGGCAATCAGCCCATGGTGCTGGCCGGCGTCCTGGATATCGACAGCTCCGAGAAGGCCGCCCGCTTCGTCCGCACGTGCGACGCATTCAATATCCCACTCCTGACCCTCGTCGACGTGCCGGGATTCCTTCCTGGTATCGACCAGGAATACGGTGGAATAATTCGACACGGCGCAAAGCTTCTTTACGCTTATTGCGAGGCCACCGTCCCTCGCATCCAGCTGGTCGTCCGCAAGGCCTACGGCGGCGCGTACGTCGTCATGGATTCCAAGTCCATCGGGTCCGATCTGTGCTTCGCCTGGCCGTCGGCCGAGTTGGCGGTCATGGGTCCGCAGGGCGCAGTCGAGATCACCAGCCGGCGCGAGATCGCCGAGGCCGACGACCCCGTGGCCAAGAAGGCCGAACTGGTCGACGAGTACACCGAGCGCTTCGCCAACCCTTACATCGCGGCCGAGCGCGGCTACGTCGACGACGTGATTGACCCGGCCGAGACCCGTCGAAAGGTGATCGCGGGTTTCGAGCTTCTGCAGTCCAAGCGCGAGGAGCTTCCCCGCCGCAAGCACGGCAACGTGCCGCTTTAGGGAGCTGCCATGACCAGTACCTTCGTGACAGGTGGCGACCCCTCTGACGACGAGATGGCAGCCATTGCGGCCGCGGCCGCGGTGCTGTGGCCGCGACAAGTCGTTGCGTCCCCGGCCCGCGCCGACGCCGAGCCCGACCGCTGGCGGTTCTCGGGGCGCTGGTGGTCGAAGCCCGTCCCCATCCGGCGTGAGCGCCCTGCGCATTACCAGTGACCTCCGCCGATCAGGCTGGTGACGCGACTACCTCATCTGGCCCAGCCGACCAGGCTCGGGCTGCCGCCGGGCCCCTCCATGACATCCGGGTCATCGACTGCGCCACGGTCATCGCCGGGCCGTCCTGCGCCAAGTACCTGGCCGACTTCGGGGCCGACGTCATCAAGGTGGAACGCCCTCCTGATGGAGACACCGTCCGGCGCAAGGGCTGGGACGACCCTCGTGACGGCGTGTCGCTCGCCTGGAAGGTGTGGAACCGCAACAAGCGGACCATCCTGTTGGACCTCAAGGAAGAAGCTGCCCGTGAGCAGCTGCTCCGTCTGGTGGAGCGCTCGAACGTCTTCATCGAGAATCTTCGGCCGGGCAAGCTCGAGGCGTTGGGGTTGGGTCCCGACGTCCTGTTGGCCCGCAATCCCCGCTTGGTCGTCACGCGGGTGACGGGGTTCGGTCAGACCGGTCCCTACGCCCGGCGGGCCGGCTTCGCCACCACCGCAGAGGCCATGGCCGGCTGGGCCTCCATCAGCGGCGAGGCGGGCGGATCGCCCCTCCTGCCACCCATCGCACTGACCGACGAGATCACCGGCCTGTCGGCTGCCCTGGCCACGATGGTTGCCCTGCACTCCGGGGTCGGCCAGGTGGTCGACGTGAACCTCATCGAGTCACTGTTCCAGGTGCTCGGCCCGCTCATGTCCGTCTACCACGCCACGGGAGGCCTGCAGGGCCGGATGGGGTCCGCCCTGCCCAACTCCATACCCCGCGGTGTCTGGCAGGCGGCCGATGGACGATGGGTCGCGGTGTCCTCGTCGGCCGACTCGGTGGCCGCCCGGGTCATGCGACTCATCGGCTTGGGCGAAGACCCGCGGCTGGCCACGCTCAGCGGACGCGAGGCCCACCGGGCCCGGATCGATGCCGCGCTCGGCGCCTTCATCGGCGCGCGGCCGGCCGACGACGTCGTGCGGGCTTTCGAAGAGGCCGAGGCGGCCGCGGCGATCGTCCTCGACATGGCCGGCATCTCCAGAGACCCACACTTCCTGGCCCGCGACGCGATCGTCGACGTGGAAGGGGTGCGCATGCAGAACGTCGTCGCCCGCTTGTCGGCCACGCCGGGTTCGGTGCGCTGGGTCGGCCGCCCGCTGGGCGCCGATACCACCGAAGTGCTGCGTGAGCTCGAGGAGCCCGATGAGCCTCCGCGGCGGCCCGCACCCTGAAAACCCCTGCCGCCTGGACGCGGTGCCGGCACCAGTGTTCTTCGTGGCCGGCGCAGTCAGCCAGTACATCGGTGCCGCGCTGGCGGTGGCGCTCTTCCAACGAGCCTCTCCTGTGCTGGTTGCGTGGCTCCGGGTGGTCAGCTCGGGCGCGCTGCTGTGGCTCTGGCGACGGCCACGCTGGACGACCTGGCCGCCGGCACAACGCTGGCCCGTCGTCGCCTTCGGTGTCGCGCTGGCGTCGATGAACCTGTGCTTCTACCTGGCCGCTGATCGGCTGCCGTTGGGCAACGCGGTGGCTATCGAATTCACCGGCCCGATCGCGGTCGCGGCTGTCGGCATACACAGTGGCCGCAATCTTGCGGCCCTGGGATTGGCCGTGGCCGGCGTGGTGCTGCTGGCGGACGTCGGCGGACGGTCCAGCGGGTTCGGCGTCGTCATGGCCCTGGCCGCGGCCGCGCTCTGGGCCGCGTACATCGTGCTCGGCCGACGGGTCGCCGAGGCGGTGCAGAGCCTCGACGGTCTGACCTGGTCGTCGCTGATGGGGGCGGCGGCCATCGCGCCGCTCGGGCTGGCCAGCGCGGGTCGGAGTGAAGTGAGCGCCGGCGTCCTGGCCGGCTGCGTACTCGTCGGGATTCTGTCCAGCGTGATTCCCTACGGCTTGGACCAGGTGGTCCTGCGCCGACTCTCCGCCGGACAGTTCGCGCTACTGCTGGCCCTGCTGCCGGCAACGGCCGCCCTGGTGGGAGCGGTGGCGCTGCGTCAGGTGCCCCGTCCGGTGGAAGCCGTCGGCATCGGCAGCGTGATCGTGGCGGTGATGGTCAGTCAGCGGGCCTGACGGGCGGGTGCCCAGCGGTGCTGCGTCGGCCTGCGGGTTCGCCCGACTCAATCGGCGGTAGCGACCTCGATGCGATCCTGTCGCCATTCCTTGGCCGACTCGAGGGCCGTCGTCGCCTGCACCAGAATCTCGTCGAGGTTGAAGGCGTGGGCGGGATAGCAGGCCACGCCGGCCCAGATCGTCAAGCCCCGGTGCTCTTCCAGCAGGCAGTTCCGCAGTCGCTCAACGGTCCAGATAGCGCCGGTCTCGGGGGTGTC
>JAXDQG010000559.1:0-2569 GCA_034667945.1 Acidimicrobiia bacterium
GTCGAAGTACTCGTCCCACCAACCGTCGCGGATCGAGCAGTTCAGGACGCCGTTGAGGGCGGCCTTCTCGCCGCTGGTGCCGCACGCCTCGAGCGGCCGGCGGGGGGTGTTCAGCCAGACGTCGCAGCCCTGGAGCAGCATGCGGGCCAGGGCCATGTCGTAGTCCTCGAGGAACGCGACCCGGTGGCGGACGTCGGTCTGGCGGGAGAACTGGACGACCTGGCGGATCAGGTCCTTGCCCAGCTCGTCGGCCGGGTGGGCCTTGCCGGCGAACAGGAGCTGCACGGGCCGCTCGGCGTCGAGCAGCAGGCTCTTGAGGCGGTCGGCCTGGGACAGGAGGAGGGTGGCCCGCTTGTAGGGGGCGAAGCGCCGCGCAAAACCGATGGTCAGCACACCTGGGTCGAAGGCCTCCTCGCACCAGGCGGCCTCGGACTCGGACAGGCCGCGGCCCAGGGCCGACTCACGGAGGCGCCGGCGCACGAAGGCCACCAGGCGCTCCCGGGACTGCTGGCGGGCCCGCCACAGCTCGTCGTCGCCGGCGTCCTCGATCCGGGCCCAGCGGTCGGGGCCGGCCTGGGACCACTCCGGGAGCACGTGGCGGTCGAACAGGTCGCGCATCTCCGGCGACACCCAGGTGCGGGCGTGCACGCCGTTGGTCACCGAGCCGATGGGCAGCTCCTCGACGGGGACCCCGGGCCAGACGGGGGCGAAGATCTGGCGGCTGACGACGCCGTGGAGCTTGGAGACGCCGTTGGCCGACGCGGCCAGGCGCAGGCCCATGACGGCCATGTTGAACGGGGCGTCGAGGGGCTCGCCGGGCTGGTGGCCGAGGGCCATGACCTGGTCGAAGGTGACCCCGCACTCGTCGGCCCAGGCCTTGAAGTACTTCTCCAGGAGGTGCCGCGGGAAGCGGTCCATGCCGGCGGGCACGGGGGTGTGGGTCGTGAAAACGGTGCCCGCCCGCACCGCTTCGATGGCCTCGTCGAACGTGAGCCCGTCGTCGACGATGGCCCGCCGCACCCGTTCGAGCCCCAGGAAGCCGGCGTGGCCCTCGTTGGAGTGGAAGACCTGCGGCCCGTGGCCGAGCTGTTCCAGGGCCCGCACACCGCCGATACCGAGGAGGATCTCCTGGCGCAGGCGGTGCTCGCTGTCACCGCCGTACAGCCGGTCGGTGACGATGCGGCAGTCGTCGTCGTTCTCCTCGACGTCGGCGTC
This sequence comes from Acidimicrobiia bacterium, assembly GCA_034667945.1. Lineage (GTDB taxonomy): Bacteria > Actinomycetota > Acidimicrobiia > Acidimicrobiales > CAIXPF01 > JAXDQG01. The sequence goes on from JAXDQG010000559.1 coordinate 1,216, forward strand.
GAGCAGGTAGAGCGGCACCCGGCCCACGCGCGCCTGCCAGATGCGGGCGACGAGTTGCGTCCCGGCCAGGTCGACGTGCACGCGCTGGCCGTCGACCGCGGTGAGCGACATGACGTGGGGGTCGAGGCCCACGTAGCGCTCCCGCTGCCAGCCGTCGGCCTCCAGCTCCTGGCGGAAGTACCCCTGGTGGTAGAAGAGGCCGACGCCGGTGAGGGGGACGCCGAGGCCGCTCGCCGCCTTCAGGTGGTCACCGGCCAGCACGCCCAGGCCGCCGGAGTACTGCGGCAGCGCCTCGGCGATGCCGAACTCCGGTGAGAAGTAGGCCACCGAGCGCAGCGGGCTCTCGCGACCCTGGAACCAGCGGTCGGCCTCCACGTCGCGGCGAAGGTCGTCGTGGACCTCCTCCATGAACGACAGGAAGGCGCGGTCGGCGACCAGTGACTCGAGGCGGGGACGGTCGACGACGGCCAGGAGCCGGATCGGATCGTGGCCGCTGGCCTCCCATGCATCGGGGTCGACCCAGCGGAAAAGGTCCTGGGTCCGGTCGTCCCACGACCAGCGGAGGTTCATGGCCAGGTTCTGGAGGAGCGCCAGCCGCTCGGGGAGCCGGGGCTGGACGGTGAAGCTGCGGAGTGCCCTCATCGGGGCGAAACGGTAGCGGGTGATCGGAGGCCGGCCCTCAAGTGTGACAGCGAAGCGAAAGGCGGGTACACACTCGGGGTGATCGGTCGCATCGTCATCGATGACCCGCGCCCGCGCACGCCGGGAGGACATCCGGCCAAGGCGGTGATCGGCGAGACCGTGCGGATCTCGGCCGACATCTACCGCGACGGCCACGACATCCTCGCCGCCCGCGTGCAGTGGAGGCCGGCGGGGGAGAGCAAGTGGCGCGACGCGCCCATGGAGGAGCTGAACAACGACCGCTGGGAGGCGGTGGTGGAGCCGGCGGCACTGGGCCTGCACGAATACGCCATCGAGGCCTGGACCGACCGGCTGGCCACGCTGGCCCACGACATCGAGGTCAAGGAGGCCGCCGGCGAGCCCGTCGACGTCGAGCTCCAGGAGGTCGAGCTCGAGCAGGAACGGCAGCGGAACGGGATGGCGCCGGCCGACCTCACCCGCACCGACCCGCTCCCGCTGTGGGTCGACCGCGAGCGGGCCCTCTTCAGCGCCTGGTACGAGCTGTTCCCCCGGTCGGAGGGCGGCTTCAAGCGGGCGGCGCAGAGCCGCTTGCCCGAGGTGGCGGCCATGGGGTTCGACGTGGTCTACCTCCCGCCGGTCCACCCCATCGGCCGGTCCCACCGCAAGGGCCCCAACAACACCCTGGTGGCCGGACCCAACGACCCGGGCAGCC
>JAXDQG010000560.1:0-4317 GCA_034667945.1 Acidimicrobiia bacterium
CACTCGGCGCCGGAGCATCGCTGGTGTCGAACAACGACGACATGGAGGAGGTCCGCGCCCTCCTCGACCTCAATGCCGAAGCGGTCGAGCGTGGACTCACGATCGTGGTCGGTGCCAGCTTCTCCCCTGGCCTGTCCTGCCTGCTGGCTCGGCACGCAGCCATGCGGTTCGACATCGTGGACGAAGTGCACGTCTGTCGAGCCGGTACGGGCGGTCCGGCCTGCGCACGTCAGCATCACTCTGCGCTGTCGGGCCATTCATTGGACTGGCGAGACGGCGGTTGGGTCGATCGACGCGGGCGGTCAGGCCGCCAGCTGGCTCACTTCCCCGAGCCGGTTGGCCCGCGCGACTGCTACCGCGGCTCGTTGCCCGACGCACTGCTTCTGCAGCGGGTCTTTCCAGAGGCGCAACGGCTGACCGCCCGGCTCGCGGCGACGCGGCGTGATCGATTTACGGCTCCGTTGCCCATGTTGCGTCCACCCCATCCAGATGGCGGCCCTGGCGGAACCCGGGTCGAGGTCTGGGGCAGGCGTGATGGCGCCCGAGAGGTGACGATCTATGGAGCGGTCGGGTCGCCGGCGGAGCTGAGTGGTGTGATCGCGGCGCTGGCAGCCCGCAGAGTTCTCGATGGTCTTCAACCCCCGGGTGCACACGGGTTGGCGGAAGTGCCAGATCCCCTTTCTTTCTTGGCAGAGCTCGACCAACGCGGCGTACGTCTGCAGACCTTCGAAGGCGCCGGCTGACGAAGACGCGGAGGGGCTCCCGCGCCCCTTCGCGTCTAGAAAACGCGCGTTCTCCTCCAGTGGTGTTGACACTGCCAGCACTGGGAACACTACGCTCTGTGCTCGTAGGGCATTTCCTCAGGCAAAAGAGACATCCCGAAAAGTAGCCTTCCAACATCTCCGAGTGGTGGATATCCACTTCGGCTCATCCCACGGGCGGCGACGTGCCCGGGCCCGGAGATGAAAACCCGGCAGCGACAGGTGGGTCTGACGATGTGGCCGGACGGCGAGATGGCGGACCATCAGAAATGGCGGGGCGGTGTGACATTGCGGCAATCCAGCACAAATGTGACGCAGGGCACGGATTTGGCTGTCACGTACAGCGCAAACGCCCCCAGCGGCTCGCACGGCCCGAACGGCCGCTCGAGAGGCAGTAGGGACGAACTGACTCAGCGCATCGAGCAACATCTTCCGTTGGTGCGGCACATCGTCTTCCAGGTGGCCGTTCACTTCCCCCGGCATGTCGATCGGGAAGATCTGGCCCGAGCCGGCGCCTTGGGTCTTGTCGAGGCCGCTCGTCGCTATGACGAGGCTCGGGGCGTTCCGTTCGACCGGTTCGCCGCCCAGCGCATCCGCGGCGCAATCCTCGACGCGGTACGAGCCGCCGACTGGGCGCCTCGATCAGTTCGCAATCTCGCCCGTCGACTCGAGCAGGCCGAACAGCGCCTGGCCACCGAGCTGGGCCGGGTTCCGTCATTGCAGGAGATGGCTGACGCCCTCGAAGTGCGGCAGGAGGAGCTCATCCAGCTCCAGAACCGCATGTTCCGCTCGGTCGTACTGGCGCTCGAGCATGAGGTCACCGAGGAAGCCGACGAGGAGCTGACGCTCGTCGATGTCTTGCGGGACCGATCCACACCCGAGCCTCCGGAGGAGCTCGAGCTGCGGGAGTTGCGCGCCTATCTCCGCGATGCCGTGCACCTTCTGCCAGAGCGTCATCGGCTCGTCATCGTCGGCTACTTCATGGAGGACCGCAGCTCTTTGGAGCTGGCGCGATTCCTCGGCGTGACCGAGTCGCGCATCTCCCAGCTGCGTTCCGAAGCGCTCATCATGCTGCGCGAGGGAATCGAGGCCCAGTACAAGGCCGACGATCCCGAGCTGTCCGACCCCCGCGGTCGTGTCGCTCGCCGCAAGGCCGGTTATGCCCTCGCCATTCGAGACGCCTCAGGTTGGCGTTCCCGCCTGGACGACCTCCAGCGGCCATCACTCACAGCAGTCGGGTGATCTCCGCACAGCGTCCCGGGCGATAGCCCAGCGTCTTCGTCACAAACACGCATGCAGCAGCGCGGACAACTCGTCGTGCAGCCTGCCCCCGCAGCTGCCGATGCCGCTGCCGCCGTCGGGACGATCCTCCCCACCGATGGACGAGAAGCGGCCCCCGGCCTCGCTCAGAATCACCGGCATGGGAGCAAGGTCCCAGATCGCCGCGATCGGATCGACCATCGCCTCGACGCGACCGGTGGCAACCAGTGCGTAGCCGTAGGCGTCGCCCCACGTCCGCAGCCGAGCACCGGCGTCCTCCACGGCAGCCAACGCCGACGGTGTCCACGTCTCGATGCCGCTGGTCATGACCCACGCTCCGGCCAAGCTTCCGGCGTTCTCGATCACACGTACCGGTCGACCGTTGCACCAACAGCCCAGGCCGCGAGCCGCGTAGATCACCTCGCCCAGAGCCGGAAGGCCGATGACCCCCAGCAGCGGTCCCTGTTCGTCGAGCAGCGCCAGCAGGGTGGAGTAGAGCGGCACCCCGCGGGTGAAGGCCTTGGTGCCGTCGATCGGGTCGACCACCCAGCGTCGTCCTGACGTGCCGGGACGGTCCGCTTCCTCCTCGCCCACGATGCCGTCGCCCGGGTGGCGACTCTCCAGTTCCTCACGGAGGAATCGTTCCGCGGCCCGATCCGCGGCGGTGACCGGAGTGTCATCTGCCTTCGTCTCGACCACCAGATCCGCGGTTCGGAACCATTGCAGCGTCATCTCGCCAGCGCGGCAAGTGAGATGTACGGCCTCGTCGAGCAGCCCTTGCAGATCTTCTGCCACTGCGGCCTCCTCACCACCCGTCCAAGTGCTGTCGCACCCGGTCGACGAACCTCGAGCGCTCTTCGTCGCTGTTGCGGTCCATGCCGTAGCAACCCAACCACCTCGTGCGGGCCAGCGGATGCAGTGACGTGCGTAGCGCCCGCATGACGGTCCATCGCCCTGGTTCGCCCTGTAGTCCGTTCACGAGGCGGGACGAACCGTGGGTCGTCACGACACTCAGCCGACGGACGTGGCGCAGGTTCCCCGGCCGACTCGCGCCCGACGCCGCCAGCGGATACGCCACCCGAGGGCTCAACACACGGTCGAACCAGCCTTTGAGGATGGCCGGGGGGCCTCCCCACCAGGTCGGATGCACCAACAACAGACCGTTGGCCTCAGCCAAGCGCCGGGCATGGTCCGCAGGTTCGGGCCAATCCGGTCCGCCCGCCCGACGGTTGACCCACTCGTCCGCGCCGAGCACCGGGTCGAACCGCTCGGCGTACAGATCGATGAGGTCCACGTCATGTCCGTTGGCGGCGAGGATGTCGCACGCGGTGTCTCGAAGGTGCGCGCCGAAGCTTTCCGGGCACGGATGGGCGAAGACCAGCGCCACCCTCACCTGCCCACCCGGCGCAGGGACCTCCGGGTAAGCCGGGGCGTTGTCCAACGAGGCCGCGGACCGCCGAGCGCGCCGTCGACATGGGCAAGGAAGGCGCGGCGCTGTGTCACCGTGGACGCGCCTACGCCATACATCGCCAGCCAGGTCGACCGGCAGCTCCTGCCGCAGACCAGGCGCAAGGCCCGCAGGATGGTGCGGCGCCCGGCGTCGCCCAGCAACGTGACCCGTCGTCGGGAGGCGTCGTGGGTCGTGATGCCGACCAGATGTCGGATGTGGCCAAGCTCCCCGCGCACCCGGTTAAGCATCGGATCGACGGAGAAGGCCACCCCTGGCACAAGCACCCGCTCGAGGAAGCCCTTCAACATTGCCGGTAGCCCGAACCACCAGCTGGGATAGACGAATACCAGCATGTCGGCCTGGCGTACGGAGTGGGCGTAACGGCGGGTGCACTCGTCGAAGGCGGGCTCCTCGGCCCGATAGGCGCGCCACTCATCGGCGTCCATCACCGGCTGGAAGCCGTCCGCATGCAGGTCGATCACTTCGACGGTGTGACCGGCGCGGCGCAACGCGGCCACCGCCGTGTCCTTCACCGCGTGGCTGAAGCTGTCTGGGTGGGGGTGGGCCCAGGTCACCAACGCCCGCATGGCGGCTCACCTTAGGTCTGCTCAAGGCACGGGCCCATACCCCGAGCTCGGCGATCTGAGCACTCGCAGGTCTCGAAAGCTATGGCATCGGCTGCAGCGGCCAGGGCCGAGCCATTGGAGCCCAGGTCGGTCGACGCGAGCGGGTAGACGAGCCCGGCTCGGCCACATCAGGTGTCTGAGAAGAGCGGGGGCCTTCCGATTCCTCCGAGACTGTCACACCCAGTCGCTACCCTCGGCTGTCGATGGACCCGGCGGAAAA
>JAXDQG010000561.1:0-8263 GCA_034667945.1 Acidimicrobiia bacterium
GCGGAATGGTGGTCGAGAACCCCTACTGCCTCAGCCCGGACGAGCTCCTCGCGATCAGAGCTGGTGACGCGCCCGACGGGCAGGAGATGGAACGAAAGGAGGTGGCTGAGTGGTGCTACGCCGCGACGACTGGCTGAACCTCGCCCGCAAAGTGGACTGGACCTACCGATATGTTGACGAGCGTGAGGTCTTTCCCGAGGAGATCAGTGGTCGGCCCTGGCTGACACACGACGCCTGGAAGAACTGGAACGAGGTCTACCGGAACACCTACCGCGAGTACGTCCGGAACCAGCGGGCCAAAGATGAGGTCGTCCTCGGCGTCCGGTCGGCCCTGAGCAAGACGCGCATACTCGAAGCTCTCGATCCTGGCTGGATCCAGCTGGTCAAGTTTCACAACGGCGCTCTCGCCCTGGCCGAGTACGCCGGCGCTGTGGCCGAGCTGAGAATGGCCCGCTTCGGGCGCGACAGCGCCTGGCGCATGATGGCCAGCCTGGGCGCGCTCGACGAGATACGGCACACGCAGATCCCGCTGCTGCTCGGGCACGACATGTTGAGCTTCGACGGGAACTTCGACTGGACCCACCGGGCATACCACACCAACCAGTGGGTGATCCTCGCGGCGCGTCACCTCTTCGACGACATGTTCCTGGCGGCCGACGCCATCGATGTCGCCATCCAGCTCAACCTGGTGTTCGAGACGGGTTTCTCGAACCTGCAGTTCATGGCCATGGCGGCCATGGCCGACGGCGCCGACCACCACCTGTTCGAGAAGGCCCTGGCCAGCATCCAGACCGACGAGGCGCGCCACGCCCAGATCGGTCACCCGGTGCTGCGCACCCTCCTCGAGAACGGGGGCACCGATCGAGCCCAGTACCTCGTCGACAAGATGTTCTGGCGCTGCTGGCGGCTGCTCATCGCGCTGACCGGCACCGCCATGGAGTACCTCACGCCGCTGCGCGCCCGCACCCGCTCGTTCAAGGAGTTCATGGAGGAGTGGGTGGTCGAGCAGTTCACGAAGAACGTCGCCGAGTTTGGCCTCCAACGCCCGTGGTTCTGGGACCTGTTCATCGAGGAGCTCGACGCTGCCCACCACAGCTTCCAGCTCGGGCTGTACGCCTACCGCACCACCTTGTGGTTCGATGTCACCGCCCCGGACGGAGCCGAGCGCAAGTGGCTCTCCGACAAATACCCACGCTGGAACGAGACTTTCGGTCCGCTCTGGGACCAGGTCGAGGCGCGCTGGGACTCCGAAGGCGAAGCGGGCACACTCGCCTACGCACTGCCGGCCTTGTGCAACCTCTGCCAGCTGCCCACTGTATTCGTTCGCCCGGGGCGGAACACCGCGTGCACGCTGGAGGCCGGCGGCCGGAAGTACCTGTTCTGCTCGGAGCCGTGCCGTTGGATCTTCGGCAAGGACATGCCGAGGTTCGCCGCGCACAAAAGTGTGGTGGATCGCATCGTCGCGGGTGAGGCACCCGGCAAGCTGACCGACCTGCACGCCTGGATGGACCTCGAGGCACCGACGGAGACCGGCAAGGACCTTCGGCGGGGCCTTGCGCCGTGGCGGCTCCGGCCCATACCGACAGCCTGAGGCCGGTCGTGCTCGTCTATCTCTTCGGCTTTCTCTCCGATGACTTCATGGGCCGGGTCCTCGTGACCCCGGACGATCTGACGATCGGCAGCCTTGCTGCCCAGCTGACTGCCTGGGGCTGGCATCCGGATCAGCCCGGACCGGTCGTCGTGCTGAACGAGGCCGGTGATGTGCTCGACCCGGCTTCGACGATCGCGCAGGCGGGGCTGGGCAACGGCGACATCTGCACGGTTCGTCGGGGCGGCTGATCCGTGACCGCCGCGACACGCTGGGTGCTGGCAGGCACGCTCGACGAGCTCTGGGAGGGGGAGATGCGGCGTGCGACCGTCGGCGGAACGAATCTGCTGTTGTGCAACATCGAGGGCGAGGTCTTCGCCTACGAGGACCGGTGCCCTCACCTGGCCAGGCCACTGTCGGAGGGTCGGCTCGACGGGCCCACGCTGATATGCGCCGCCCATGAATGGACGTTCGAGTTGCGCACCGGGCGAGGCGTCAATCCCGCCAACAGCTGCCTGCGCCATTTCGCCGTCCAAGTCGACGATGAGGCCATCATGGTCGATCTGGCCGAACCATGTCCGTAGAACCACCCGTTCTCGGATCGGTCGGGGTAGGACCGGTGCTGCTGGCGACACCGCTCGCGCTGTTGGTCGTCGCTGCCATCGAGGCCGACAACCGTGACGTGGTCGTTCACGACGAAGGGGCGTACCTCCGGGTGGTCGTACCCGAGGTGTGCCGGCTCGCTCGGGCCACCCTCGAGGCGGCGACCGGATCGCCCGTGCAGTTTCCCGGCGAGCTGGAGGTCATCATGCCGTCGTTCGCTGGCCTGATGCGGTTGACCGAGCACGAGGCCGTCTGGTGGCTCGCCGGGGATGCGCCGGCGGCGCCGTTGCCAGACGACGCTCGATCTACAGAGAAGGGGTCATGATGGCGACCACGCGTCCCCCGGCCCGCAAGACGTACTCCCGACTCGCCGCGGCGGCTGCGCGACGAATCCCAACCGAGTACGAGATTCTCAGCTGCGACCTCCACTACAACTACCCGGACCGGTTCGAGCTTCCGGCGGCCAACCCCGTCGTCGCTTGGTATGCCCGCTGTCGGGAGGGCTCGGCGCTGCAGGCTGACAATTGGGAGTCCTTCAGCGATCCCCGCCGGACCACCTACCGCGGCTACACCGAGCTCCAGGACAGGAAAGAGGACGTCGTCGATGGCCTGCTGCGGGAGATCGACGAGAGCAGCTACGACGAGCGACTGTCGGCTGAGTGGGTGAGCTTCCTCGACCGTTGGTACGCGCCCCTGCGCTTCCCGGCCCACGGGTTGCAGATGCTGGCCGCCTACGTCGCCCAGATGGCGCCGGCTTCGCGCATCACCAACTGCGCTGCCTTTCAGACCGCGGATGAGGTGCGGCGGCTCCAACGCATCGCCTACCGCACCGCCCAGCTGCGGGCGCACGGCCGGCCGCTCGATGTCGACCGTCACCGGCAGATCTGGGAAGAGGCCGACGAGCTGCAGCCCTTGCGCATGCTCATCGAGCGGGCGCTCGTGACCTACGACTGGGGCGAGGCGTTTGTCGTCCTGAACCTGGTCATCAAGCCACTCGTCGATCGATTGGTGAACGAGGAGCTCGCGGCCGCGTTGGCGGTTGCCAACGGTGATCCCATCCTGTCGCACATCCATTTCTCGCTGGACGAGGACGCGCGCTGGCATCGTCAATGGTCGCTGGAGCTGGCAAGGACCGCCATCGCCGACACCCTGACGAATACTCAGGTGATACGTCAGTGGGTTGCGCGTTGGCGCCCGCTTGCCATCGAGGCAGTTGGTGCTTTTGCCGCCGTGGCCGCGGAGGCGCCGGTGGCGGGTGATCCCCGAGCCATGACTGGCCGGATCGTCGATGACTCGGCGCAAGAGCTGGATCACGCCATTTCAGACGGCGAGGCGGTAGCTGCGAAGGCCCCCCGATAGAAGGTCGACGATCTCGCGCCGTAGCCATGGACTTCCTTTTCAGCTATTACAACGATCGGGGCGCGTTCAAGGACTCGAACGGCAAGACTCGGAAGGTCAACTTCATACAAAAGGACGACGGCTATGACGCAGCTCGCGCCATCCCGAACGTCGATCAGCTGTTGGATTCCGAGAAGGTGTTCGCTCTGGAGACGTTGGGCACGCCGGCCACACTGAAGACGTATGACAAGATCAACCAACGCTGTGTCCCGCAGCCCATGGCGATGACATCTCACGTGGCGTGGGGGGACCCGGTGAATCACCCCTGGACGACGGGCGCGCCCTTGTCCACCTACAGTACCGAAGCGGTGTTGTGGGGGTCGTTCATCGAGCAGCACCTGAGCGAGTTCCCCACGGACCGGAAGATCAAGGTCGCGTCACTCGTGCAGAACAACGACTTCGGCAAGCTGTACGACGCGTCGTTCAAGGCGTACCTCAACCAGTCGGACAAGCTGAAGAGCCGGGTCGACTACTTCAATGAGACCATCGAGGCCGCCGCGCCGACGGTGACCGATCCGATGACCACGCTCACCGCCAAGAATCCCGACGTCTGGATCACCATGCTGGCCGGCACACAGTGCACCCAGATCGTCACGGAGGCGGCCCAGAACGGACTCAAGGCCAAGGCGAAGTACCTCTTCATGCCGGGAACGTGCCCTGGGGCGAACTTCGTCAACAAAGCAAAGGTGGGCGGGGACGGTTCCGCCAGCGACGGTTGGTGGATCATGAGCGCCGGGCTCAAGGACATGGTCGATCCCGCCTACCAGGACGATGCGTACGTGAAGTGGCTCGAGGGCGCCATGCGAGCCAAGGGCATCGACCCGACGGTCTCGTCGAACCTCAGCGGCGGCATCAACTATGGGTTCCCGATCGTCCAGGCGCTGATCATGGGTGGCCAGCTCGACGGTGGGCTCACGAGGACGAACTTCCAGCTGGCTCTCCGCTCCATGGACATGACGACGCCGATGCTGCTGCCGGGCATCCGGCTCCACATGGACGGATTGACGGACGCCTATCCGGTCGAGGGCGGCATCTTCCAGAAGTGGGATTCCGCCAAGCAGACCTACGTCAATCAGGGCAGCGTCATCGATCTCGACGGCAAGGCCAAGCTCTGCGCCTGGGACGCCTCGGCGGCGACCTGCAAATGAGCAGGCGCCCCTCTGACTGAGCGTGCGGGTTCGGTGATGGTTCCCACCGTCACCGAACCCGGCCGTGCCGTCGAGGTCAGCGGTCGAAGCCGGGGCGTCGGCTGAACTCGCGGTCGGGGTCGCCCTTGTAGTTGGCGGGATAAGTGAGACGCAGCTCGGCCTCGGTGGGCGTGCGTCGGATGCGGGCCTCCGGCGGCAGCTGATCGACGATGGCCGACATGATGCGCTTGGTGTCAGCGTCGACATCGTCGTAGGCCAGTGACACCGGCGGCCCGACGCGGATGGTCACCTCCGGCGGACCCTCCGGGAACCAGAACTTGGGCAGTCGCTGATTCCGCGGCCAGACCTTCTCGGCACCCCAGATACCCATGGGGATCACCGGGGCTTTGGTGGCGTGGGCCATGCGGGCCGTGCCCCAGCGGCCCTTCAGCTCGGGCTCGAAGAACGCCAAACCTCTGGGGATGGTTCCCTCCGGTGAGATCATCACCATCTCGCCGGCCCGAAGCGCCTTCATGGCCCGGAAGAGGGGCTCATCCGAGCCCGTGCCACGATCCACCCGAATACCACCGAAGGCGTGCGCGAAGCGCCCGATCACCGGAGCGTCGAACACCTCCTTCTTGCCGATGCCCCGAGCCGAACGGCCGGCCTTTTGCAGCATCAGGCTGACGAGCTGGGCGTCGAAGTAGCTGCGATGGTTGAACACCAGGATCCCCGGACCCCGCTCCGGAATGTTCTCCAGCCCGGTGATCTCAATGCGGGCGTTGCCGATCAATCGCTCGTCCGCCAAGGGGCGGAACCATTGCTGCAGCTCGCGGCCGCCGACCTTCACCACGCCCGCCGGAACATCGAACCAGCGGATCGGCCAACGACGGACAGCGGCCAGCCCGGCCAGCCGGGTGTCGGGGTTGACGACTCGGGGATGGCCAGCCATCTCGAGCAGCGGCACGTCGGCGAAGGACCCTGCGTAGACGAAGCTCTGCTCCAGGAAGACGTCGTTGGCGGCGGCCCATTCCCGAGCCGCTTTGGCTCGCTCGCGGCCCCACATCAGCGGACCGGCCAACCGCCCGGTGAAGGCGCCGTCTGATGCTTCCCACCTGGTGGCCAACACGGCGTCGAAGCCCCATCTCTCGGCCAGCGGAGCGACAAGGGGGTCGGGAAGGGACGTGACCAAGACTGCCAGGCAGCCCTGGGCCCGATGGTCCTCGAGCTCGACCCGGCCGTGAGGCTGGATTTTCGATGCCAACTGGTCCGCAACGGCCTCGGCCGCCTGCTGTACAGCCGCGAAGGACCAGCCCTTCGCTGGAGCGAGTGCCGCCTGCGTCGCTCGTGCCGAGATGCTGTTCTCACCGATGCCGGTGGCCAGCAGCCTCGATGTCAACCCGGCGAGCTGCGCCGTGGGCGGCTCGCGCAGCCCGGCGTCGCGCAGGTGGCGGGTGAGAGCCGGCTCGGGCGGTCTTGTCAGCAGGACCCGTTCGAGACAGAAGAAGGCAGCGAGGCCGGTCACCGCCGCGCATGATACTCGGCTGTCCCGGTCCGGTGACCTGCAAAGTTGTGCGCTGATCGTTGCGAAGCAGCTTCACTACGTGGCGTCCGACAACCCGCCCGAACCGGGGATTCGTTTCGGGATCGACGAGACAGTGCCTTGTCCGCCTACTGGCGAAATCCGTCAGGGCGCTGGGGGTGGCGACGGTAGGGGCGGTAGGGGCGACCGCGGTGCCGGGGGGTCCGGCCGCGCGTAGGAAAGTGGGTGATCGAGATCCATTGCCAAGAAGCGCTCGTTCAGAGCCTGAACGAGGACGTCGTTCTCGTGGTCGCTCAGGGTGGCGGTGCGCGCGATGTGCCGAGCAAGGTCTCTCGGTGTGGCGTTGCCGCCGAGCGCGAAGTATTCGATCCACAGCTCCCATCCGTGGAGCTGGACCTGGTCGCAGGCGGCCGCAAGCGAGTTGGGCAGGATGGAATCAGTCATGACGTTGCACCGACTCGACGAGCTCCTCAGCGATCGTTCGTAGCTTGCGGTTGGAGTGTTGCGACATGATCCGCAAAAGGTCGAAGGCCTCGTCTCGCGAGCAGCCCTCGCGTGCCATCAGGATGCCCTTGGCCTCCCCGATCAGCTCTCGGGTCGTCAGTGCTTCCCGCAGGGCTGCATTGAGATTGGTGCTGTTGGCGTAGGCGATGGCGTTCGCCAGCAAGATCGATGCCTGTCCGGCATAGAGCGAGGCCATTTCGGCTTGGTCGTCGGCGAATCGTTCCACGCTGGCGGAGTAGAAGTTGAGTGCGCCCAAACCCTGCTGCGGCGTGGTCAGCGGTGCGGACATGACCGCGGTCATGAATCGTTGCTGGGCCGCTCGGCTGAACTCCGGGTAGCTGCCGTCGCCGTCCAGCGAGATGCGGACCATTCGTTGGGTTCGCGTGGCGTCGACGCACGGTCCATGGCGGGCCTTGTACTGCACTGAGTCGAGCTCTCGGACGACGTCGTCGCTGAAGTTCGACGTCAGCATGGTCCCTTCACGAGAAAGGGTGACGCTGACCCCATCGGCACCGGCGACCGTGCGGCGGGCCAGGACGACGACGAGATCGAGCAACTCGTCGAGAGAGTGCTCACCGAGAAGGACCGCCCCGAATAACTGCAAGCTATCCGGCTCGGCGCGTGATCCGACTGGGTCGGACACAGGATCGCTCCGTTGTCGAGCGGAGCGCCCTCCTGCCTGAAGACGTCCCAATTTGCAGTCCGCAGCGTACCACCTGGTCCCGGCCGGCGTATCCGTACCACCTCGGCCCTGGCGCTCCGCCGGATCGGGTCGTTTCTGGGGAGGTTGTGCAGTCAGCCATGGGGGCCCTGGGCAAAGCGCCGCCGAGAGGACTGGCGTCGCGCCGGCGGGGCTCCTCATCACCGCCATCAGTCCACCGGTGGAGTTGCTGCTGCGGCTCGCCCGCTCCGTTGCGGACCGGGACGGCCAGGGCGCCGCGCCGCGGCGCTGAGGCGGCGCTTGATGTGGCGCTGACCTAGGCGAGCACAAAAGCGGCCACGGGCTACAAAAGCGGCCACGGGCTACAAAAGCGGCTATAGGCAAAACGGTCTCGTGTCGATGACTGTGGGGTGCAAGGACCACGTCGCCGGTGACCGGCTCCCCCTTCGGATCGGTCGAGACCGCAGACCCACCGAGCAGCACAGCCGGCGGGCCTGGGATCCCGGGCGTCACCCGCTGGCCAAAGCTCCTCCGTCCCAGCGCGTTGCGGCTGGCCATTGCCGCGCTGATCGTGGGCATGGTGGTACAGGCCGCGTTCGTGCAATGGGCCGCGGTCCATGTTCGCCAGGACGGTCGGCGCGTCGAAGCGTCCACGCGGATCAGCGCTGCGTACCAGATGGCCGACACCGCCGTCGAGGACCAGCAGCGAGCCGAGCGGTACTACCTGGCTTCACACTCGACAGCTGCATTGGACGACCTGATGGCGGCGAGCCAGCGCTTCGGCGCCGCGCTCGGCGATGTCCAGCGAGCAGCCGGCACCGATCACGCCGACGACGTGG
>JAXDQG010000562.1:0-6955 GCA_034667945.1 Acidimicrobiia bacterium
GCGCCGGGACCTTGATCGAGGCGAACAACACGAGTGAGGCGGTCAACAAAACGGCCACCAGCCAGAACGCCTGGCTGACACCGACCGCGTCCACGACCGCTCCGCCGGCCAACGCCCCGAACGCCAGACCTCCGGCCATGGACAGCGACTCCAGCGCCATGGCGTTGTCGATCCGTCCGGAGCCGACGATGTCGTACAGCACGGCCCGCCGTGTCGTCATGTCCACCACGAAGCCGAGACCAGCGATGACGAGGAAGGGATAGAGCATCCACAGTCGCAGTTGGCCGGATCCGTAGAGCACCGCCATCAACACGAGGAGCGGGATCATGACGGCGTACTGCACCAGCATGGTCCGACGACGGTCGGCACGATCGGACACGACGCCACCCGCCAAGCCGCCGAGCAACATCGGTGTCCACATCGCCACGCCCGTGAGCTGCACCAGCCGCGGCGAGTGCGAGAGCTTGTTCGCCAGGTAGGCGGCCAGGAACGAGATGCCCCAGCGCGAGAGGTTGAACAGGGCACCGCTGACCCACAGACGCGAGTACTGCGGGATGTGAAACGCCGCGAACGTTCCAGCGTGGCCTGCTACGTCGTCCACCGCGACGCGTGCCGTGGCAGACGTGGTCGTGGTCATCGAACCTTGCTCCCCCTGCACCGGGGACCCGAGCCCCGTGGCCGAAACCGACACCGACCATACCTCTCATCGGTGCCGCCTGGTTCAGTCTTGGTTCATCGGGCCGGGCACCGGCAGCAACTGGGTCTCTCAGCGCAGTCGAACGAGCGACCGGTTGGGAAGTTGGAACGAGCGTGCCGAAAGGCTCGATGGGGGAGGCGCCGGCGTTGGGCGATGCGGGTGGAGGCGGGACGAGGGAGGTTCTGTGCCGGCGCCCGACGGAGAGGCCATCACCTGGCCCGATAAGAGGAGTTGGTGCGTCACCCACATCTGGCCGGGTCGGGGATGGGTGGTGCGGGGGCGGTGCGGGGCCGGGCGGGGCCCGCCCGCCGGGCTCATCACCAGGCTTGCCGTGGAGGCTCCGAGGGTCGACGGCGCCAGGGCGCATCCGGCGCCGGCCTCTTCGCGGCTCAGCGCGGTGGCAGGAGCTGCGAGGGGGCCGTCCCTGCAGGCCTGCGGCTGTCGCGGAGCAGGCGAATTGCCAGCGAGACGACAAAGCACGCGGAGCATGTGAGCGCGATCGCTCCGCCCGCTGCGATCCTCCACAGCGCGGAGGCGCACAGGCCGACGAAGCCGCTGGCCGCGCCTATGGAAGCTGCGATCGCCATGGCCGTTCCGATCCGGTCGGACCACAGCCGGGCGGTCAGAGCGGGGACGGTCAGGAGTGCGACCGAGAGCAGCGTGCCTACGGCGGGGATCGAGACGACGAGGCTGATCGTGACGACCACCAGCAGGGCGGCATCGAGACGTGACCGCGGATACCCGAGCGCGGCGGTCGCGATCGGGTCGAAGGCGCTCAGCACCAACTCCTTGTGAAGCAGGGCCAGTACCGCCAGGACGAGTCCCGTCACGGCGATCGCGGCCCCGACGTCTCCCCGGCTCACAGTGAGAACCGATCCCACCAGAAATGACGAGAGCTCGCGGGAAGAACCCGGTCGGGCGGACATGATGACCACGCCGATGGCAAAGCTGCCGGCCAGCACGACGCCGGTGGCGGTGGCGTCGTCGAGCGCCTGGGCGGTGCCCACCGCAACCACGGCGATGACGACCAGCAGCCCGAAGAGCGAGGCTCCGAGCAGCAGGTTCATCCCGAGGAGCGATGCGATGACCACGCCGGGGAAGGTGGCGTGGGACATCGCCACGACGAAAAACGGCAAACGGCGAAGCAGGACGTGGACGCCGACGATGCCACTGGTGATGCCGACGATGACGACCTCCAGAATGGCGCGCCGAAAGGTCGCCGACGCGAAGCTGTCCAGTAGCGATCTCATGCTCGATGTCGTCGCGCCCAGTGCCCCCCGCGGCTAACGGAGGTTGTCGACAAACGCCTTCGTGTTGTGTCGTTCCATCTTCAGATACGTATCACCATCGCCCCCCGGCGTCCCCATCGAGTCGGCGTAGAGCGCGTCCTCACCCTCTACGACTTTGACGCCGGCCTCCTTCGATATGGCTTCCGAGGTCTTCGGTGGCAGACTCGACTCCGAGAAGACAGCCTTCACTCCCTCGGATTTGATCTTCGCCACAAGGTCGTTGATGTCCTTCTGGGATAGCTCGGTCTGGGTGTCGAAGCTGGGAATGATGGAGCCCACATAGATGAGGCCATAATGCTCGACGTAGTACCCGAGGGCATCGTGGTTGGTCACGATCTTCTTGTTGGTGAGCGTGCCCAATTGGCCCTTGATCTCGCTGTCGAGTTGGTCGAGTTGTGCGGAGTAATCGCTGACGGTCTTGTCATATGTTGACTTGTTCGCCGGGTCGGCGGTGGCGAACGCCGCCCCGATGTTCTTCACCATCATCTTGGCGTTCTGCGGGTTGTGCCAGATGTGCGGATCGTCCTCTCCGCTGCCATCCAGCGCTTTTCTGAGCGACACGCCCTTGCTCACATCAACAACCAGACCCTTTGGGTTGGCGCTCTTCAACGTGTCCTGAAACCACTTCTCGAGCCCGACGCCATTCTGAATGACGACATCGGCCTTGGCGATGGCGTCCAGATCCGCTGGGGTGGGTTCGTAATCATGAGGATCGACGTTGGGCTTGAGCACGGCGTAGATCGTGGCCTTGTGGCCGCCCACGTTAGTGGCGAGATCGGTGATCTGGGTTGTGGTGGTGACCACCCGAACCGTGCCTCCGGGCGCGACCGTATGCACGGTGGTCGACTGGTTCTTCGCGGCGGATGACGTGTTCGGAGAGCCGCACGACGCGCCGACGGCGAGCGTCACGACGCTGATGAGCAAGATGAAGGCCCGGCGCATACGGCCCTCCCGTTCGTCTGGTCGGTGTTAGTAGAACAGGAATCATTCTCGATTTCCTGTGCAAGCGCCAACCGGGCGAGCGCGCCACCGGGGGCGCGTAGGCTCCGACCGTGCCGTCGTTCGATGCCGTAATCCGGGAGGCGCCCCGCGGCGGGGCGTATGTCGAGGTGCCACCGGACGTCCTGGCAGCCCTGGGCAGCAAGGGCCGCATCGCCGTGAATGCAACGTTCGACGGCATCCCCTACCGCGGATCGATTGCGTCCATGGGCGGCGAGAAGATTCTGGGACTGCGGAAATCCATCCGGTCGACGTTGGGAAAGGCTCCGGGTGACCAGGTCGCCGTCACGGTCGAGCTCGATGAAGCCGAGCGCTCCATCGCGGTCCCGTCCGACCTGGAGGAGGCGTTGGTCGCGGCCGCTCTGACGGAGCGCTTCGGGTCACTCAGCTATTCGCACCGGCGGGAGTACGTCAGTTGGATTGACGAGGCGAAGCTGCCGGAAACCCGGGCCCGCCGCGTGCGCCAGACCATCGCGCGCCTCCAAGCGGCCGCGGACATCACCGCCTGACCCCACCGCGAGCGGGCCGAACCCGACCACCCTGAACCGCTCGGGGCAAGCATGTTGTCAACTTGGGTTGACATGGCTCCCGTGTCAGCTTAGATTGACAAACGTGTCGGTCGCTTCCCTTGCAACTGCGGTGGAGAGCCGTGATCCCGAAACAGGCTTGGCGGCGGTGGCGGCGTTGCGTCGCCTGGTGGAAGAGCTGGAGACCCTGCACGTCGAAAACGCCCGACGCAACGGCTGGTCGTGGCAGGCCATCGGCGATGTACTGGGCGTGACCCGCCAGACCGTCCACAAGAAGCACCACGTCCGGCGCGGCCTTCGGCGGGGGCACTGAGATGTTCGAGCAGCTCGACGCTCAGGCCAGGCAGGTGGTCGAGGCCGGCATCGCCGAGGCTCACCGTTATGGACATGGCTGGCTCGGGACCGAGCACCTGCTGATCGGCGGCCTCATGTACCGCTCGGTGCTGCCCATCGGCGCCCAGGCCCTCTTGCCCGACGCTGACCAGCTCCGATGTCAGTTGTTGGAGGGCAGGTGGCCGAAGCCTGCGTCGACCCTGTCCGACGAGACGCTGCTGGCGTCGTTGGGCATCGACATTCACGAGGTTCGACGTCGAGCAGCTGAGACCTTCGGCACCGAGGCTGTCCAGCTTGCTGCCCTGCGGGTCCGTCCACGGACGGGACGCCGCCGTCGCCAGCTGCGAAAGCGGATGCGGATGCGTCGGTGCGAGCGCCTCCCCCGTTGCCTGACCTTGATCCCCGGCGAGTCGCTCACGCTGGCGCCTCGGGTGAAGGAGGCGTTCGAGCGCGCCAGCAAACGGGCCGGGCAGCGGGGCGAGCCCTCCATCAGCGCCCCCGTGTTGCTGGCCGCGCTGCTGGGCGTGCGTGGTGCTCTGGCCGCCGAGTTGCTCGAGGCCCGGGGTGTTCACCTGCGACGGGTCCGCGCTGCGCTCGATCCCGGCTGAGGTTCAGCCAGCCAGCCAGCCAGGCGGGCGCGGCTCGGCCTGTGGGCGCCCTCGGAACGGGTCAGTTGCCGTTGAAGACCGGATCCCGCTTGTCGAGGAACGCCTTGACCGCCTCCTTGGCGTCCTTGCTGCTCACCGAGATCAGCTGACAGGACCCCTCAGCATCGAGTGCATCGGCCATGGGCTTGTACGTGGCCTCGTTCAGCAGGCGCTTGGTCTGCGCCAAGGCCACGGCCGGGCCATTGGCCAGTCGGGCCGCCCAGTCGGAGACGAACTCGTCCAGCTGTTCCTCGCCGACGATGCGGTTGACCAAGCCGAGGCGGTCGGCATCGCCGGCCGACAGGATGTCACCGAAGAAGGCAACTTCCTTGGCCCGATGCAGCCCGATCAGGCGAGGAAGTAGCCACGTCCCACCGAAGTCGATGGACAAGCCACGCCTCACGAACAGCTCGGCGAAGCGGGCGTTGTCCGCGGCCACGATGAGGTCGCATCCGAGGGCCAGGTTGGCCCCGGCTCCCGCCGCCACGCCGCGCACCTTGGCGATGGTCGGCTTGGGCAGGCGGTGCAATGCCAGCGGAATCTGGTTGATCCACTGCATGGTGAAGGCCATGTGCTGCTCGCCGCGGAACGGGCCACCGCCGGACAGGTCGGCGCCCGAGCAGAAGTCGCCGCCGGCGCCGGTGATGACCACGGCCCGGTCGGCCGGGTCATTGGCGATCGCGGTGAAGGTCTCGAGCAGCTCTTCCCACATCTCCCGGTTCATGGCGTTCTTGACCCGGGGACGGTTGAGCGTGATCGTCACAACGCCGTCGGTACGTTCGATCTGAAGCGTCTCCATCGGGCGGACGATACAGATCGACGGACCACCGTCGATTCGCAAGACAGCTTGCGTCGCCGAGGCCCGGTCTCTCCAGCGCTCCTAGGAGAAGGCTGCAGCTGACTGCTCGGTGTCCTCGGAACCGCGGAAGAAGACGATCTTCCCATCGGCGAACCGCCACCAATGCTGCATGTACATCGTCGCTGATTTACCGGTCTCCTTGACGGTGTAGCTCCAGTGGACGATCGCCACGACGTCGGTGTCATTGGCGGTGAACGACACCGGGGTGAACTCGGTGACCTCCACATTCGAGCCGATCTCCTGGAAGAACCGGGCGACGTCGCCCTTGCCCCGGTGTGGGCCGAACCAGGGCACCGAGGTGCCGGCCGCCTCTGCCGCCCAATCGACGTCGTCGGCGACTTCGGCCAGCACCGCATCGACATCGGCGCGTCCGTAGGCGGCGTAGAGCCGCTGCACGGCTTCGATCTTCGGGTCGGCAAGGAGCTTGCTGTTCTCGGTCATGTCCCACATGGTGCCTGCTCTCGCCTTTCCGGTGCATCGGGAAAACTCCCGATCTACCGTTTGGCGCGTGCGCGATGACGTGACGCTGGTGGAAGTCGCTGCGTTGCTCGCCGTCGCACAGGATCATGCGTTCGGCCAGCCCCCGGGGTCACAGCTGCGTGCGACCGTGTTGGGACAAAGGCTGGCGTCCGCGGCGGGTGTCGATGCGGCCGAGGCCGCGGCCACGTGGTGGACGTCCACGCTGCGCTTCCTTGGCTGCACCGGGCACTCGTTCGACATGGCCGTGGTGTTCGGTGACGAGATCGAGATGCGAGCGCGCGCCGCGCGCGCCGATTTCGCCAATCCGTTCGACGTCTTGCGACTGATGGTCAGCCACGCGGGGCCGGGGCAGTCGGGCGTACGCCGTCTCAGGTCCGTGCTGTCGGTGCTGGCCGGAGGCAAGCGAGCGGCCGAGATGAACTTCCGGACGGCCTGTGAGGTGGCCGAGGTGTTCGCCAAGCGGCTCGACCTCGATGAGGCCGTCCGAGCGGCCCTTGCCGCCACCTTCGAGCGCTGGAACGGCCGGGGCCTCCCCCTGGGCTTGAAGGGCACCCAGATCCCGGCACCGATGCGAATCGCCCAGCTCAGCCAAGAGCTGGAGGTCCTCGCCCGTATCGAAGGCGTAGAGCGCGCCCTCGAAATGGTCCGCTCGCGTCGGGGGAAGGCCTATGACCCCGAGTTGACCGATGTGGTCCTCGAGCACGCCGCCGGATGGTGGCTGTCCGTCGAGCCGCTCGACCCGTGGGACGCCGGGCTGGCGGTTGCGCCGCCGGCTCAGCCGCTCGCTGCGGACTCCGTCCGCGAGTGCCTCTTCGTCCTCGCCGACTTCGCCGATCTCAAATCGCCCTGGATGAGCGGCCACTCGCGTGCAGTGGCTGCGCTTGCCTTGGAGGCCTGTGGGCCGGCGGCCGAGGCTGCTGCGCTCCTCCACGATCTGGGCACGGTCGCCGTTCCCAACACCATCTCGGACAAGCGGGGACCGCTGACGCTCGACGAACGCGATCGTGCGGAGGTCCACGCGCTGGTGACCGACCAACTGCTTCGCCGGGTCCCGTACACCGCCAAGCTGGCCGCAGCGGCGGCGGCTGCGCACGAGCGCCTCGACGGATCGGGCTACCACCGGC
>JAXDQG010000563.1:0-11809 GCA_034667945.1 Acidimicrobiia bacterium
CACCCGCGACTATTGCCGTGCCGCCATGGCCTTTCAGATCGACCGCGGCAACGTCGACGGCGTGGATGTCGCAGGGCGCGTGTTCGTCGTCGTGTTCGACACGCCGCCGATGATGACCGACGGAAACTGGCGGGTCGGGGCCTTCGTCGACGACGGTGCCCACCCTGACCAGTTGAACGCTCTCGGCAAGGTCATCAGCGGTGAAGCCGGGGGGCCTTTCGGCGCCCTCGCACCACTCATTTCCGACTTCCTGGGGGTCGAGCAGGCGCCCATCCATATCAACAGCGACGGTCGCCTCCATCACGTGCAGGTCGGCGACGTGATCGACTACCAGGCCGAGCAAGTGCTCTCGCCACAGGGCGAACCGGTCGAGTTGACCCGCATCCTCATCCACCCCGCGGGCCCGACCCTCGGCGTGACAACGGTGCAGGCGGACAACAAGCCAATGGGCTTTGCGTGGAGCGGTCAGGGTCTCAGCGGCTTCGCGAACCGCTTCGCCTGGGCAGCCTGATGACGGGGGTTGCGGAGGCGGCGTCCAGGCGCACCGCCTTCGGCACCCTGCACGCCGGCCTGCTCGGCACAGCCGCGGTGGCTTGGGTGGTGACGATCGTCTGGGCCCGCTCCACCGACGGCGGCGCCATGCCCGGCACGATGGGCTTCACGCTGGCCGGATTCGTCGTCATGTGGGCCGTGATGATGGCCGCCATGATGCTGCCATCGGTGTGGCCGTTCGCCGGAACCTACGCCAGAACGGTGACCGCGGATCCTGTCCCTCGCCTCCTGTCGCTCGCCGCCGGATACCTGGCGGCGTGGGCTGCCACGGGCATCGTGGCTTACGTCCTCGCTCGCCTCTTCGGAGAGTTGGCCCAGCACCACACCACGGCGGCCCATGTGACGGCAGTTGTTGCCTTCACGGGCGTCGGCCTCTACCAATTGACCCCCTTGAAGCGCCGCTGTCTGAGTCATTGCCGTAGCCCGCTCGTCCATCTCTTCCACTACACCTCGTTCCGTGGTCGGACGCGAGACGCCAGAGCGGGGCTCTACCACGGCTTCTTCTGTCTCGGGTGCTGCTGGGCGCTCATGGTGCTCCTCGTCGCTTTCGGTGTCATGAACATTCCTGCCATGGTTGGCCTTGCCCTGACAATCGCGGTCGAGAAGGTATGGCGCCACGGCCAGACGTTCGCACGTGTTGTCGGACTCGCAGCGCTGCTCTATGCGGCCGCGCTGGTCGCGGTGCCCGGACTCGCACCCGGGTTAGATCCCTCCGCCACCAGTACCATGATGAGTGATATGAACGACGGCACTTCGGGGCCCCAAAGCAACGACATGCCTGGCGGCAGAGACGGGACATCGACGCCGTCCGGGCCCATGACCAGCGAAGGCGCGCCGCGGCCGTCCACAGCGGCCACCAAGGCACCATCGACAACGGCCCCGACGACCATGACCATGACCCGTTCCTGACGCCCAAATACAATGAGCCGCAGGCCGAGCGCGTAATGCGTCAGCGATGCGGGTCGGGAGGACAGGGATCCGCATGAAACGTGCCGAGGCAAAGACCGAGCTGATTGACAAGGTGCTCGTCATGGCCGGCGAGCATCTCGCGGCGAGCGAGGTCGCGCCCGTCCATGTCTTCCTTCTGCACTACTACGGTCGGACCGATCCTGACGACCTGGTCGGACGCTCTGTTATCGACGTCTATGGAGCAGCACTGTCCCACTGGCAACTCGCACAAGTGCGCTCCCCCGGCACTCCGAAGATCCGGGCATATACGCCCGAGTTCGATCGCCATGGTTGGCAATCGACCCACAGCGTCGTCGAGATCGTGTGCGAGAACGTACCCTTCCTCGTTGACTCCGTCACCATGGAGCTCAGCCGGCACGGTTGCGGCATCCATCGCATCATCCATCCCGTCTTCGCCATTCGCCGCGACAGCACCGGCCGTCTCGTCGAGGCGCTGCCCGTCGAAGGCCCTGACCAAGAGGACGCGGGCGAGTCGTTCATCCAGGTCGAGTTCGATCGCCAGGCCGATCCCTCCCGACTCGAGGCCCTCAGCAAGGACCTCGAACGGGTGCTGGCCGATGTCGAGGCAGCGGTCGAAGACCGGGCCGAGATGCAGGCCCGGGCGCGCGAAACCGCCGAGCGGCTCCGCTCCGTCCGGCTCCCCTGTCCGTCCGACGACGTCGCAGAGGCGGCGGCCCTGCTCGACTGGATGTCCGACGACCATTTCACGTTTCTCGGCCACCGGCTCTACGACCTGCTCTCCGAGGGCGGCGAGGACGTGCTCCGGGCTGTGCCCGACTCCGGGCTCGGCATTCTGCGTCAGCCCAGCGCCGTCGGGGCTGCTCGGAGCTTCGCCAAGCTCCCGCCGGAGATCCGGCGCAAGGCTCACGAACCGGAGCTGCTCAATCTGACGAAGGCCAACGCCCGCTCGACGGTGCACCGGCCCGCCCATCTCGACTACGTCGGCGTGAAGGAGTTCGACGAGGCCGGCAAGGTCATCCGCGAGCGCCGCTTCCTCGGCCTCTACACGGCGACGGTCTATCGGGCGAGCCCCTTCGACATCCCGGTCCTGCGGCGCAAGGTGGAGGCCGTCGTCGATCGGGCCGGGTTCGCGCCCGAGAGCCACAGCGGCAAGGCGCTCGAGGAAACCCTCGAGGCCTACCCCCGCGACGAGCTCTTCCAGGTCTCCGTGGAAGACCTCTTCGACACCGCCATGGGCATCATGCGGCTACAGGAGCGCCAGCGGCTGCGCCTGTTCGTGCGGCGCGAGACGTTCGGCCGTTATCTGTCCTGCCTGGTCTACGTGCCCCGCGACCGATACAACACCAACAGCCGAGAACGCATGCAGCGGGTGCTGCTCGAGGCCTTCAACGGCGTCGAGATCGAATACTCCACCTCGGTTTCCGAGTCGGTCCTCGCTCGGCTGCATTTCGTCGTCCGGACGCGGCCCGGTGAGGTTCCTGACCACGATGTCGCCGAGATCGAGAACCGCTTGGCCGACGCCGTCCGGTCGTGGGTCGACGATCTGCACGAGGCGCTGATCGAGCAGTGCGGCGAGGGCCAAGGTGTCGACCTGTTTCGACGCTATGCGGAGGGGTTCCCTGCCTCCTATCGCGACGATTTCTCGGCGCGGGCCGCGGTGGCCGACATCCGTCGTATCGAAACCCTCGCGCCTGACAACGACCTAGGGATGAGCCTCTATCACCCGCTCGAAGCGGGCCCTGACTTTCTCCGGTTCAAGTTGTTCCGTTGTGGCGACGCCATCCCCGTATCCGACGTGCTGCCTGTGCTCGAGAACATGGGTGTGCGGGTCGTCGACGAGCGTCCGTACCATCTGAAGCCCCTGGGTCGTCCACCGCTGTGGATCTACGACTTCGGGTTGCGCAGCGAGGCCGACGGCGCCCTGGAGACCGATCAGGTGAAGGAGATCTTCCAGGACGCCTTCGCCCGGGTCTGGCGGGGCGAGGCGGAGAACGACGGCTTCAACCGTCTGGTGCTCCGCTCGAGGCTGACCTGGCGTGAGGTCACGATCCTGCGGGCATACAGCAAGTTCCTACGGCAGGCGGGCACGACCTTCAGCCAGACCTACATGGAGGAGACGCTGGCGCGCCACCCGGACATCGCCCGGGCGCTCGTCGACTTGTTCCATGCCCGATTCCGCCCGGCGGCCCGCACCGACCTCGACGAAAGGTCCCGCCAGTTGGTCGCTGAGATCGAGGCGGCGCTCGATGGCGTGACGAGCCTCGACGAAGACCGCATCCTGCGAAACTTCCTGCAGCTGACGATGGGAACCCTTCGCACCAATTACTTCCGCACGGGCGCCGACGGCGAGCCGCGGCCGTATCTGTCCCTCAAACTCGACCCCGCGCTCTGCCCCGACCTCCCTTTGCCCCGACCCTTGTTCGAGATCTTCGTCTATTCACCTGCGGTGGAAGGCGTGCATCTCCGAGGCGGCAAGGTGGCTCGAGGCGGGATTCGCTGGTCGGACCGGCGGGAAGATTTTCGCACCGAGATCCTGGGACTGATGAAGGCCCAAATGGTCAAAAACGCTGTCATCGTCCCGGTGGGTGCAAAGGGCGGATTTGTGGTGAAACGCCCGCCGAAGGGTACCGATCGTGCCGCGCTGATGGCCGAGGTCGTGTCGTGCTACCAGACGTTCATCCGCGGCCTTCTTGACATCACTGACAATCTCGTAGGCGAGGGCGCGGTGGCACCGCCAGACGTTGTTCGCTACGACACGGACGACCCATACCTCGTGGTCGCCGCCGACAAAGGGACGGCAACCTTCTCAGATATCGCCAACGCGATCTCGTTGGAGTACGGCTATTGGTTGGGCGATGCCTTCGCCTCTGGGGGCTCCTCTGGCTACGACCACAAGAAAATGGGCATCACCGCCAAGGGTGCATGGGAGTCGGTCAAACGCCACTTCTGGACGCTGCATACTGACATCCAATCCGTCGACTTCACGGTCGTCGGCATTGGGGACATGTCAGGCGATGTCTTCGGAAACGGGATGCTTCTCTCGCCACACATCAAGCTGATCGCCGCCTTCGACCACCGACATATCTTCCTGGACCCCAAGCCTGACCCGGCGTCCAGCTTCGCCGAACGCCAGCGCTTGTTCGGATTGCCAGCGTCATCGTGGGCCGACTACCAGGCCGAGCTGATCTCGGCCGGGGGTGGAGTGTACCCCCGGACCGCCAAGTCGATCCCGTTGTCGGCCGAAGCGCAGGAGGCGTTGGGCGTTCTCGCTTCGCATCTGACCCCGAATGAGCTCGTCTCGGCCATTCTCCAGGCACCAGTCGACCTGCTTTGGAACGGTGGCATTGGCACCTATGTGAAGGCCAGCTTCGAGTCACATTTCGAGGTCGGGGACAAAGCAAATGATGCCGTCCGGGTGGATGCGAGTGACCTCCGATGCCGAGTGGTGGGTGAAGGCGGCAACCTCGGTTTCACCCAAAGAGGCCGAGTAGAATTCGCCCAACGGGGCGGCTTGATCAACACCGACGCCATCGACAACTCGGCCGGCGTCGATTGCTCCGACCACGAGGTCAACATCAAGGTTCTGCTCGATGCGGTCGTGGCCGACGGCGATCTCACCAGAAAGCAGCGAGACCAGCTGATCGTCGAGATGGAGGACGAGGTCGCCGGGCTGGTCCTCGAGGACAACTACGCCCAGACGCAGGCGCTGAGCAACGCGCTCGCTCAAGCGCCAGGCATGGTCGATGTCCATGCCCGATACCTGCGAGATCTCGAACAGCACGGCAACCTGCACCGCGACGTCGAGTTCCTGCCCGATCAGGAGGAGCTCACCAAACGGGAGAACGAAGGCCGCGGGCTGGTCGCACCCGAGTTCGCCACGCTGATGGCGTACACGAAGATCACTCTGCAGCGGGACCTGCTCGAGTCCGATCTGCCCGAGGATCCCTATTTCGCCGCTGAACTACAGCGCTACTTCCCCACCGCGCTGCGGGAGCGTTTCCGACCGCAGATCGAGGCCCACCGGCTGCGACGCGAGCTGATCGCCACGGGGTCGGTGAACAGACTGGTCAACCGGGCCGGCACGACGTTCGCTTTCCGTTTGAGCGAAGAGACGGGGGCTACGCCGGCGGACATCGCCCGGGCTTTTACGGTCGCTTCTGAGATCTTCGACACGATCCGGCTGTGGGCCGAGATCGAGGCGTTGGACAACCTGGTCGTCGCCGACGTGGCGACCTCCATGCGGCTGGAGGTCAGGAAGCTCGTGGAGCGAGCGAGCCGTTGGCTTCTCCGTTCACGGCGCTCACCGTTGAACATCGCTGCCACGATCACCGAGTTCGCTGCCGACACGGCGGTCGTCGGCGACCGGCTCGGCGAGCTCCTCGTCGGCCAAGACCGCAAAGCCTTCGATGCTGCGACCGACCAACTCGTGGCAGCCGGCGTGCCCATTGCTCTGGCACAGCGGGTGGCCGGTTCGGGCTGGGTGTTTTCGGCGCTGGACATCACAGAGGTGGCGCATGCGACGGGCGAGCCGGTGCCGGCCGTGGCCGCCATCTACTTCGCCCTCGGCGAGGCATTGCAGCTCGACTGGCTGCGCGACAGTGCCACCGCGCTCCCCCGTGACGATCGCTGGCAGGCGCTGGCAAGGGCGGCCCTGCGCGACGACGTCTACGCCGACCATGTGGCGCTGACCGCCCAGGTCGTGCGATCAGGGCACACCAAGCTGGGCGCGGATGCGTGCATCGACGACTGGATCAGTCGAAATCGGCACGCCGTGGAGCGCTTCGAGCAGGTGGTGGCCGAGATCCAGAGCCGGGGCGTCACCGACCTGGTGACGCTGTCCGTAGCGGTGCGTGAGATGCGGAGCTTGATCCAGGTCAGCGGCAATGGCCGATGAGGGCCGGCGGGCCGGGTAGCGCACTGACCAAACCATTGTTTGGCTCCGGCCGGGGGCGACTCCAAAATTTCGACCGTACGCATCGATTCGATGTCGATTCGACGGGGCAGTCGCCGAATTCGATGACGGAGATAGGGCCCTTTGACGCGCGTAACGTGGCGCGATAACCACTCTGCGGAGCGCTGCCAAGCCCCTGGCCGATGGTCCGTCGGCGCCCGGTCCCAGCCCCCATATGGCCCGCCGCCCACCCCTCAAGCCCCGAGGTACTTGTCACCCCGTCCCGACAGGATCATGATCCCTCCAGGTTGTGTCTGGTCGACCTGGTTGCCCAGGGGAGGCGCCATGAAGGTGGACAGCATTCTGCAGGCCAAGGGCCGCACCGTGGAGGCGATCGGTCCGGATGCCGACCTCCGCCTCGTCGTGCACAAGCTGGCCAGCCGGGGCATCGGCTCGCTGGTGGTGTCGGCTGACGGTCGCCATCCCGATGGGGTGATCGCCGAGCGAGATGTCGTTCGCGGACTCAACCGGCACGGCCAGCGCTTCCTGGAGCAACGGGCACGGGACATCATGACCCGCAACCCTCCGACCTGCACCGCCGAGCAGTCCCTGCAGGACGTGATGGAGATCATGACCAGCACCCGGCATCGCCATCTCCCCGTGATCGACGCGCAAGGCTGCCTCGCCGGGATCATCAGCATCGGCGACGTGGTCAAGTACCGGCTCGGCGAGATGGAGCTCGAACGCGAGGTCCTGCGCGACGCCTACGTCGTCCATCGCTGACGCCCCGCTGGGAGATATTCGGCAACACTGACAAGTGGTGACCGGACCGCGCACGCAGTACGCCATCGTCGACAGTGATCACGTCTCCTACCAGGTTGTCGGCCGCGGGCCGCTGGATGTGGTCCTGATCCCCTCGTGGTTCTCCAACGTCGAGATGATCTGGGAGCTCCCCCCCGCTGCCCGCGTCCTCCACCGCCTCGCCAGCTTCAGCCGCCTGTTGCTCTTCGACCGCCGGGGCACCGGGCTGTCGGACCCCACGCCGCGCTCTACCGGGCCCTTCTTCGAGCAGTTCGGCGACGACCTCGTGGCCGTGCTCGACGCAGCAGGTTCGACCAAAGCCGCCCTCGTCGGCTGTGATGGCGGCGGACCGGTGGCCATCCTCGCCGCGGCCATGTACCCGCAGCGGATCTCCGCCTTGGTGCTGGTCAACACCTTCGCCCGCATGGCCGCCGCCCCCGACTACCCCGCCGGCGTGCCCGGCACCGTCCTCGACATGTGGCTCACCAACACCGACAACCAGTGGGGCGGCGATCCTGGATTCGAAGTCAACGCGCCCAGCGTGGCCGGCGACCGCGAGCTTGGCGCCGCCTTCACCCGCTACCTGCGCCTTTCCGCCAGCCCGGGCGTGGCCCGGGATACCCGTCAGGTGCTCCACACCCTCGACGTCCGGGAC
Organism: Acidimicrobiia bacterium; assembly: GCA_034667945.1. Taxonomy (GTDB): domain Bacteria; phylum Actinomycetota; class Acidimicrobiia; order Acidimicrobiales; family CAIXPF01; genus JAXDQG01. The sequence continues at coordinate 7,830 of JAXDQG010000563.1, forward strand.
ATCCTGCCTGCAGTCCAAGCCCCCACGCTGGTCATCCACCGCCGGGGCGACCGGATGATCCACATCGACGCCGGACGATACCTGGCGGATCACATCCCCGGCGCCCGCCTGGTCGAACTGCCCGGAGACGACCATCTCTTCTACTTCGGCGACTCGGACGCCATCGTCGACGAGATCGAAGAGTTCCTCACCGGGGTACGGCGTGTCGAGGCCGACCGGGTGCTGACCAACGTGCTGTTCACCGACATCGTGCGGTCCACCGAGCTCACCGCCAGGCTCGGCGACCGGCGCTGGAGGTTGCTGCTCGACGAGCACGACCGCGTGGTCGCCGGGCTGGTCGACCGCTTCCAGGGAAATGTCGTCAAGACGACCGGTGATGGGGTGCTGGCCACCTTCGACGGTCCAGCCCGAGCGGTCCGCTGCGCCGCCGCCATCCGGGAGAGTGTCCACACCTTGGGGGTCGACGTGCGATCGGGCCTGCACAGTGGCGAGGTCGAGCTCCGGGGCGATGACATCACCGGCATGGACATCACGGGCATGGCGGTGGTGATAGCCCGCCGCATCTGCGATCTTGCCGGAGCCGGTGAGATCGTCGTCTCCCGGACTGTGACCGACCTCGTGGTCGGCTCGGGCCTGTCGTTCACCAGCCGGGGCGCGCAGGCCCAGATCCTCAAAGGTGTCCCGGGCGAGTGGCCGCTGTTCAACGTCGAAGGCGGGTGAGCCCGATCAGCCAGACGGCCCCGCACATGGACCAAGGGGAGCGCCGACGCCGACTCGTCCGCCGCCATCACCTGGCGACGCCCGCCGACGACGTTGTCCGGGTAGCCGGTGACCTGGTGGGGCTGCATGCCACCGATCCGGTGTCCATCTTCCTGGCCGCCCGGGCCCGCACCACCGCCCTCACGCCCGCAACCCTCGAACGGGCGCTCTACGAGGAGCGGAAGCTGCTGAAGATCCTGGCCATGCGGCGCACGATGTTCGTCATCCCCACCATCTTGCTGCCGATCGTCCAGGCCGCGTCCTCCGACGCCATCGCGGCCAACGAACGCCGGCGTCTCGCCAAGGTGCTCGAGGACCAAGGGATCACGGACGACGGCGACGCCTGGATCACGCAAGTCGGGGCCACCGCCGTCGCCGCCCTGAAAGCTCTGGGCGAAGCGACGGCCAGCCAGCTGGTCGCCACCGACCCAGAGCTCGCTCGTCCGCTTCGGCTGGCCGCCGGCAAATCGTACGAAGCCAAGGTCTCCGCGGGGACGCGCCTGCTCATTGTGCTGGCCGCTGAGGGACACATCGTGCGAGGACGGCCGCGAGGGTCGTGGATCAGCACGCAGTACCAGTGGTCCCCGATGGAGACGTGGGTGGGTCCGATCGAACGACTACCCGCGCCCGAGGCCCGGGCCGAGCTGGTCCGTCGCTGGCTGCGCGCATCCGGACCGGCCACCGAGGACGACGTGAAGTGGTGGACCGGCTGGACACTCGGTCAGGCGCGCGCCGCTCTCTCGGCGGTCGACGCGACCCCCGTCGACCTCGGCGAGGGCGCAGGGGGCTACGTGCTGCCGGATGATGTCGAGCCGGAACCAGCCGTTGAGGGCCCGGTCAGGCTGTTGCCCGCCCTCGATCCGACCGCCATGGGATGGCGCCATCGGGAGTGGTATGTCGGCCCGCACAAGGCTCGACTGTTCGACAGCTACGGCAACATCGGGCCGACCGTGTGGTGCGACGGTCGAATCGTCGGCGGATGGGCCCAGCGCGGCGATGGCAGGATCGCCACTGCGCTGCTGGAGGACATCGGTACTGAAGACGCAGCTGCGGTCGAAGGAGAAGCCGCCCGCCTCGAGGAGTGGCTCGGCGACGTCCGCTTCGTGCCGCGGTTCCGGACGCCGTTGGAACGGGACCTCTCGGCCTAGTGCAACCCGGTGGGATCCCGCAGAATCCTGCCGCCGCGGGGGCGGGCCGACCGCTGAAATCGACCCGGTTGCACCGTCTACCCAGCATGTCGACGCGCTCCGAGCCGTTCACCGAACTGGATTCCCGCTTCAGCAGCGAAGATGCCGAGCCCACGCCGTGGGCCGACACCGCCAATCGCCTGGAGGAGGCGGAGGTCTACTGGCTTTCGACAGTGCACTCCGCTGGGCGACCGCACGTGACTCCCCTACTGGCCGTCTGGTTCGACGACAGGCTCTACTTCTGCACCGGGCCGACCGAGCAAAAGGCCCACAACCTGGAGCACAACCCGCATTGCGTGCTGACGACCGGCAGCAACGAGCTCCATTCGGGCCTCGACGTCGTCGTCGAGGGCGAGGCCGTCCGTCTGACCGACGAGGCGCGCCTCCGCAGCCTGGCGACCACCTACGAGGACAAGTACGGAAGCTTCTGGCATTTCGAGGTCCGCAACGCCGCCTTCCATGGCGAAGGAGGTCGGGCGCTGGTCTACGAGGTGGCTCCCTCGAGGGTGTTCGGCTTCGCGAAGGGCAGGTACGGACAGACGAGATACCGCTTCCCACAGCCGTGAAACGGGCGTTGTGGGCCCGCGCTCGAGGGAACGAACGGCACCCGGAATTCAGCTTTTGTTGTCCTGACCACGCGGAGGGGCTGGCTCTACGATGACGGCGATGCCGACCCCCTCGTATGCCGTCACCCCGGAGCGCCGCGCCGAAGGCACTGCTATCGACGCCGAGTTGGAAACCTACCGTCGACCCCTGACCGGCTACTGCTACCGGATGCTCGGGTCCGGGTCAGAAGCCGAGGATGCGGTGCAGGAAACCCTGCTGCGGGCCTGGCGGGGCATGGACCGCTTCGAGGGTCGCTCCTCGCTGCGTTCATGGCTGTATCGCATCGCCACCAACGTCTGTCTCGACATGTTGCAGGGTCCGCAGCGCCGGGCCCGACCGATGGACCTGGCTCCGTCGGCCTCGGCCGAGCTGCCACCGGGCAGCGGTCTACCCGAGCACGTCTGGATCCAGCCGGTGGCCGATGCCCGCGTGATGCCGCCCGACGGCGACCCTGCCGAGCTGACCGCGGCGCGTGAGTCGATCCGCTTGGCCTTCATCGCCGCCCTCCAGCACCTGCCGCCCCGCCAGCGAGCCGTGCTGATCCTCCGCGAGGTGCTGCGTTGGCAGGCCAGTGAGGTTGCCGAGCTGCTCGACACGACGGTCGCCTCGGTCAACAGCGCACTGCAGCGGGCCCGGGCAACCTTGCAGACCGTCGACATCGAGGCCACCGAGCCGCTGCTCGATGATGCCCGCCAGCGAGAGCTGCTGGCCCGCTATGTGGCCGCGTTCGAGCGCTATGACGTTGCGTCGCTCGTCACCCTGCTGCGTGACGACGTGACGTTCTCGATGCCGCCGCACGAGCTCTGGCTGCGGGGTCCCCTCGAGGTCAGCAAATGGCTGCTGGGTCACGGCATCGGCTGCAAGGGATCGAGGCTGGTGCCAACGGTGGCCAACGGCTGCCCGGCATTCGGCAGCTATCGCCAGACCGGCCCGAACCATCACGAGCCGTTCGCCCTGCAGGTTGTCGAGATCGCCAATGGAAAGATCGCGGGCCTGCACAACTTCCTCTATCCCGAGCGCTTCCCCGACTTCGGTCTCCCCGCGCGCCTCGAGAGCTGACGCTTTCGGTCGGTGCTGTCCCGGTCGCCTGAGATTCTCTCAGGCGGGCGGCGGGGGCGGCTCGCACGACGTCGCGAGCACGTCGCTCAGGCCCACCAGATCGATCAAGGCGCACAGCTCCTGGCCGGGATCGCGCAGGCACATGGCCCAGCCGAGCGCCCTGACCGCCAGGTGAAGGCGGGCGAGCGCGTCGACGAGGGCGAGGTCGACGGGAAGGCGCTCCAATCGGCCGACCACCACCTGTTCCCCATCGACGACCACGACGACCGTCGGCGACCGCCCGCCAGCGTCCATCGCGACCTCCTCGCGCAGCTCGTCCCGCACAAGACGACGGCCGTCAGCGGAACTCATCGCCCGGGTCCCGCCCTG
>JAXDQG010000564.1:0-5771 GCA_034667945.1 Acidimicrobiia bacterium
CGCTGCTGATCGCTCTGGCGGAGCAGCGGATGGTCGACACTGGCGCCGCCCGCAGCGAGATCTTCGATCACACCGGTGATCTGACGGGCATAGGGCCGAGCGGAAGTGGCCCGCTGCTGCGCCCGGACGACCCGGGACGCCGCGATGAGCTCCATGGCACGGGTGATCTTCTTGGTTGCCCGCACGCTGTTGATGCGACGGCGAAGGATGCGCTCCTGAGCGCCGGGCATGGCTCAGGCCTCCGAGTCTGCCGAGACTCGCAAGCTCACAACGCTTCCTCGCGCTCGACCTGCTCCTCGGGCAACGTGATCTCGCTGTCGACCAGGCGTCCGCGGGCTGCACCCTGCTCTTCGGCCTCGGGCTCGGTGCCGATGGCGCCCTCGCTCGGCCGGAAGTTCTGAGCGAAGGCCTTCACGGCCTCGTCGAAGGCACCCTCATCGGCGATGTCACCGGACGAACGAATGGCGTCGAGCAGCTTGGCGTGGCGGGAGTGGAACCACTCCAACAGCTCCTGCTCGAAACGCTTGATATCGCTGACCGGCACGTTGTCGAGATAACCACGGGTGCCGGCGTAGATCACCACGACCTGCTCCTCGACCGGCATCGGCGAGTTGAGGCCCTGCTTCAACAGTTCGGTCAGGCGGTAGCCCCGCTCCAGCTGGGCCTTCGACACCGCGTCGAGATCTGAGCCGAAGGCAGCGAACGCCTGCAGCTCGCGAAACTGCTGTAGATCGGACTTGAGCGTGCCGGTGGCCTTCTTCATGGCCTTGATCTGCGCGGCCGAGCCCACCCGGGACACGGAGATGCCCACGTCGACTGCGGGGCGGATACCCGACTTGAAGAGGTCGTCCTGCAGGTAGATCTGACCATCGGTGATGGAGATCACGTTGGTGGGGATGTAGGCCGAAACGTCGCCTGCCTTGGTCTCGATCACCGGGAGGGCGGTCAGAGAGCCTGCGCCGCGCTCGTCGTTCAGCTTGGCGGCCCGCTCTAGCAGGCGAGAGTGCAGGTAGAAGACGTCGCCGGGATAGGCCTCACGACCGGGCGGGCGACGGAGCAGCAGGGAGACCTGTCGGTAGGCCTCGGCCTGCTTGGACAGGTCGTCGTAGACCGCCAGGGAGTGATCGCCCAGGTCCATCCAGTGCTGGCCCATGGCGCAGCCGGCGTAGGGGGCGAGGTACTTGAAAGGCGCCGGGTCGGACGCCGGCGCCACCACCACGACGGTGTACTCGAGCGCCCCGTGCTCCGCCAGCGTGGCGACCGTCTGGGCCACGGTGGAGGCCTTCTGGCCGATGGCCACGTAGACGCACTTCACGCCCAGACCACGCTGGTTGATGATGGTGTCGACGGCGATAGTGGTCTTGCCCGTCTTGCGGTCGCCGATGATCAGCTCTCGCTGGCCCCGGCCGATGGGGATCAGGCTGTCGATGGCCTTGATTCCCGTCTGCATCGGCTCGTGTACCGGCTTGCGACCGGTGATACCGGGAGCCTGGATCTCCATCCGGCGTGTCGTGACGTTGGTGAGTGGTCCCCGACCGTCGATCGGCTCGCCGAGGGCGTTCACCACCCGGCCCAGCATCCCGTCGCCGACGGGCACCGAGAGAATCGACCCGGTGGCCTTGACCATCTGCCCCTCGTCGATGTGGGACACCTCGCCGAGCACCACGGCCCCGATGGATTCCTCGTCGAGGTTGAGGGCCAGCCCCAAGGTGCCGTCCTCGAACTCGAGGAGCTCGTTGACCCCTACGCCGGGCAAGCCGGATACGCGGGCGATCCCGTCGAAGACCTCGAGGACCCGACCCACCTGGGTTTGCTCGACCGAGGGCTGGAAGCCTGACAGGCCCCTCTGGATCGCGGCCACGATGTCTGTCGTGTTGAGCGTCAGCTCGGCCATGTCACGTTCGCTTTCGTCCTCGTTCGTTGCCCGTAACGTACTGGGATGCCCGGCCCTACCGGGTCTCGGTCATGGCCTCGCGCAGCCGGGCGAGTTTGGTCCGCACCGTCCCGTCGATGACCGTGTCACCGATCTGGGTCAGGATGCCGCCGAGCACCGACGGATCCACGATGACCTTGATTTCGACGTCCTTGCCGAGCGCGCTGCCCAGAGCGGCGGCGAGCCGGGAGATCTGCTCCGCCGTGAGCGGAACTGCCGAGCGAACCTCGGCCAAGGTGCGCTGATGTTCACGAGCGTTGAGCTCGACCACCGCGCGGGCGATGGCCGGAAGCTCGCGCACCCGGTCTATGCCGACCAGCATCGACACCAGCGAGATCGTGATCGGTAGGGCGCGCCCGCCGAGCAGATCTTCGACGATCTGCTGACGCCGAGCCGGCGGGATGGTGGCGTCCGAAAGGGTGGCACGCAGCTCTTCGTTGGCCTCGTAGATCCGAGCGAAGCGGAAGAGCTCGTCCTCGACCTCGTCGACGCTCTGCTCGGCCTGGGCGATCTCGTAGAACGCCTGCGCGTAGCTGGCGACCCGATCGTCGGCCATCAGCGCGCCGATCCCACCTGGTTGATGTAGTTCTCGATCAGCTGGAGCTGGGTCTCACGATCGAGGCTGCGCTCCACCACCCGCTCAGCGGCCGCCAGCGCCAACGTGGCCACCTCGGCCCGCAGATCGGCGATGGCCTGCTGCTTGGCTGTCTCGATCTCGGCCTGCGCACGACGGCGGGCCTCGCCGATCTCTTCGTCGGCCCGGCGTTGGAGATCGGTTCGAAGGGCGGCTGCCGTCTGGCGGGCCTCCTCGATGATGCGCTGGGCCTCACCCTGGGCTTGGGCGACCTGCTGTTGGTAGCGGGTCAGAACGCCCTCGGCCTCGGCCCGAGCCGCTTCGGCTTGGGCGAGATCGTTGCGGATGCGCTCAGAGCGGGCCTCCATGGTCTTGCGCACCGGCGGAAGGGCGAACTTCCACAGCACGAAGAGGAGGATGGCGAACGAGAGCGTGCCCCAGATGATCTCGTTGGTGGCGGGAAGAATCGGGTTCGGTGCCTTCTGGCACGTCTCGGCGTCCTTCTCAACCTGCTGTAGCAGCGCCGGATCGTTGGGATCGGCGCCGCCTTCGAGAAGCTTTTCGGTGTGCTCGACGATGCAGGCCCCGACGCTCTCCCCGGAAGCGGACGCCACAGCAGGCGTGCCGACCACGAGCGTCATCGCCAGCACAGCCGCGCCCAGCAATGTGCGTTTGCGCATGTAAGCCAGCTCCTCAGGCGAACTTGATGAGGATGAAGACCACGAAGCCGATGAGGGCGAGCGCTTCGGTGAACGCGATACCGAGGAACATCGTGGTGCGCACCATGCCGGCAGCCTCGGGCTGGCGGGCCATGGCGGTGATGGCGTTACCGACCACGATGCCGATGCCGATGCCGGGTCCGATGGCGGCGAGACCGTAGCCCAGACCTGAGCCGACTGCCTTGAGGCCGTCGAGGAACTCGCCTGCCTGGGTTTGGGCAAGCAGCAGACTGAACATCCCTGTGTCTCCTAGTGCTCTGGGTGGGCCGCACCGCCGATGTACACGGCAGTGAGAATGGTGAAGATGAAGGCTTGGAGGAAGGCGACGAGGATCTCGAAGCCGGTGAGACCGATGAGCACGACGAAGGGCGCCCACACGATCGAGGCCAGCGGCGTCAGGCTCCAGAGCGCCGCGGTGAGGACGGCGAAGGTCACGAGCAGAAGGTGGCCGGCCAACATGTTGGCAAAGAGTCGGACGGCGAGGGAGAAGGGCCGGACGAAGAAGGTCGAGACGAACTCGATGAGCGCCACGAGGGGCAGCAGCGCTACCGGAACGCCCGGTGGGAGCATGACGTTCTTGAAGTAGCGGAGACCGTGGTTCTTCAGACCGACGAAGTTGAAGATGAGCCACACGAGAATTGCCAGGAATGCCGGCGCAGCCATTCGGCTTGTGGCCGGGAACTGGATCAGCGGGATGACTTCGAAGATGTTGCAGAAGAACACAAAGAAGAACAGCGCCAGAAGGAACGGCAGATAAGCCATCCCCGACGGGCCCATCGTCTGCATGATGACGCTGTTCTCGATGAACTCGACGGAGGACTCTGCGACGGACTGCACCCCGGTTGGCACGAGCTTGCGCTTGCCGGCGACGAAGAAGAACACCAGCGTGATCACCGTTGCCGCAACGAAGATCAGCGTGACCTTGTTGAAAGCGAACGGCGTGTCCTTGAAAAGGAACGCCGGCCATTCGAGCAGATGACTGACAGGGGGGAACTCGAGGGCGAGGATCGACACCGGGACTGTTGCTCCTTCAGTTCCTACGTTGGCCGCCGGCCAACGCCCGGGGTGAGAACGGCTTCAGGGCTGGGAAGGCGAGCGATGCCGAGACATAGCGGGTCTCCCAGAACAGCAGGATGAGATGCGCCGAGATGAGAGTGAAGCCGAAGGCGATCGGCTGGAACCAACCCGAGTTGGCTACGGGGAGCACGGCCAGGACGATGAGGCCCAGTCGGACGATGTAGCCGGCCAGGACGGTGGCCATCAGCACGTGGAGCGAGATGCGCGCCGCCCACGCCATCGACCCGGCTGCGAGGAGGAAATTGGCCAACACGATGGCCAATGCATAGGAGCTGGAAGCGACCCCGCTGAGGCCCCACCCGATGGCCGTGATCAACAGCGCAATCGGCGCAAGAAGGAGGCCACGCCGGGTGAGATCACGCGCAATCTCCGTCTCCGGCGCGTGGCCGCCGGTACGACCGAGCCGGGCAGCGATCACTGCCCCCTCCCGCTACGACCCACCCGCAATGCCTCCTCGTGTCGGGTCATCTCCATCTCGTATTGTCGCCAGAACTTCCAGAACATGTAGCCCAGGACGAACAGCGAGAACACCAGTGTGAAAAGCGGAATCAGACCGAGGGCCCGATCGATGAAGTAACCCAGCACGCCGAAGATGGTCGGAGTGACCGCGAATTCGAACGCGTTCGACAAAGCGTCGCCGAAACCGTTGTTCAATTCTCTGCGGTACGAGCGGTCCAACGTTTCACCATCAGTGCTGCACGAACGGGTGGCTCACGGGTTTGTGAAGCGGTGCGCAATGTAGAGCATGGACGGGTACCCCGCAAGTTCATCGGGGCCGCGCGACGGCGCTGGATCTCGCCTGCGTTCGCATTACGACCGGCGCTCGGACCGCCTCACGACTTCCTCGTACCGCTCGGCAACGACAGCCGCGACCGGTCCTCCCGAAACGGTACGCCCGGCAGGTTCGGATGAGGCCGCGGGACCTGTCATTACGCCAACAGCGCCCGGTCTTCCCCAACGGTAAGCCTCAGCCTCCAACGGCTTCTGCCAGGCCGGTCTGGACGACCTTCTCCCGCATTCGCCAGGTGAACTCCCGCTCTGCGCCCTCCATCAGCACGGTGCTGGCTCCCCGTAACTGCGCGGGCACGTCGTAGACGCCCAGCGCGTTCCAATGGATGAACGTGATGTCCTCGAAGAACGGGGCCAGGTTGGGGATGGAGCCGATGGCGAAGGAGTCGTAGATCATCACCGTCTTACCGGGGATGAGCGCGGCGCCGGCCGACGACACGGAGCTGAAGTGTCGAATCGCGAACGTGCCTTTGAGTGGCTCCGACGGCAACTCCGTGGTCGAGACGCCCGGACGTCGCAGCTGGTAATGCGGTGTCGAGATCGTCTGGGGAAGGCCGAGCAGGCGGGTGAGATCGGGCTCGAACGGCTCATCGCTCGTGGGTTGGTACTCGGCTTCGTTCCACAGCCCGGGCTTGAGCGAATCGACGAGGCTCCGCAGCATCACGCCCGCGCCCTGCTC
>JAXDQG010000565.1:0-3997 GCA_034667945.1 Acidimicrobiia bacterium
ATCGGCGATCTGGGCCCGGGTCATCTCGACGCCGTCGGCGCGGTCATCGGCCAGCGCTTGCTCGGCTTGCTCCCAGTCGACGATGGACCCTTGGGCGAAGACGGGGACCGCACCCTGGAGCGCCGTGCGGATCTGCCCGCAGAGCTCCAGGTTGAAGCCGGGCGGGTCGTGCATGTCCGGCCGGGTGGCGGCCACCGAGAAGATGGCACCACGCACAACGACCAGGTAGTCGACCAGGGACGCGAGCTCGGTAGCGAGGCCGGCGGCCGCCTCGGGGGTGATGCCCGCCCAGGGCGCCAGCTCGTCGCAGGACAGCCGCAGCCCTAGCACGTGGTTGGGGCCGAGTCCGCGACGCACCGCGGCCAGGGCCTCGCGGGCAAATCGCAGCTTGTCCTGGCCGTACTCGTCGCCACGCAGATTGGTCAGAGCCGAGAGGAACTGGCGGATGAGGGAGTGCTGCCCGGCATTGATCTCGACCCCGTCGAGTCCGCTGGCAGCCGCCAGTCCAGCGGCCTGCTCGAAGCCCCGCAGGACAGCCGTGATGTCCTCGGGTTCCATGACCTTCGGAACCTCGCGGGTATTCACCTCGGGCACGGCGGATGGGGCCCAGAGCACCGATTGGCTGTAGGCCGACGAGCCCTGACCGCCGCTGTGACCGAGCGCGGCGAAGGCCAGCGCCCCATGGGCGTGGCAACAATCGGCGAGCTCACGCCAGCCTTCGGCGCAAGCGGTCGCCAGCGGGCAGCGCTCGTAGGGCCAGTCGGAGTCGTGGACCGATGCCTCCTCGGCCACGAGGATGCCGACACCCCCGCGGGCCCGACGCTCGTAGTAGGCCAGATGACGGTCGGACAGGGCGCGCCCTTGGCCGAGGTTCGTCTCGTGCGGGCCGAACAAGATCCGGTTGCGCGCCGTGACGTTCCGGAGCGTCAGTGGCTCGAGCAACCTCACGGGCCGAGTCTGCTCGGTCCGCGGCGTCCCAGCGGACAGAACCGAGATGGGGCTCTGACTTCTCGGGTCAGCCGACCAGAACCGGCTTATGGGTGAGCTTGACCGGCACCGGTTTGGAGTGGCCCGGCCCTGCGTCTGGGCGTTGGCTGCCGTCCAGCTTGGCCAGGGCCGCTTCGCCGTGGCCCTTCACGCACTCCGGATCCGGCCCATCGAGGGGCAGGCCGACGAAGAACTTGGCGGCCATGCATCCCCCCTGGCAGGCGTCGTAGCTCCCGCACGAGGCGCAGGCACCGGCGGAGGTCGGCTGGCGCAGCTCGGTGAACAGGTCGGATCGACGCCAGACATGGGTGAACCCGCCGGTATCACGAACCGAGCCCGCCTTGAACTCGTCGTGGAGGACGAAGGGGCACGCGTAGACGTCACCCACCGGGTCGATGAGGCACACCACGCGGCCGGCGCCGCACAGGTTCAAGCCCGGGAGCGATTCGCCGAGGGCAGAGAGGTGGAAGAACGAGTCGCCGGTGAGGACGCCGGGCCGGTCGAGCAGCCACTGGTAGAGCTCTCGCTGCTGGTCCTGGGTGGGATGCAGCTCGTGCCAGGTGTCGGCACCCCGGCCGGAGGGACGCAGCCGGGTGAGGCGGAGCTCGGCCCCGTACTCGGCAGCAAGCTGCTCGAGCTGGCCGCACTGCGGGATGTTGTGGCGGGTCATCACCACGCTCAGCTTGAAGGGGCCGTGCACCCCGCCGGGGCCGAAACCGGCGTCACGCAAGTTGTCCATGGCCCGGCGAGCCATGGCCCAAGAGCCCTGGCCGCGCACGGCATCGTTGGTGGCTTCATCCGCACCGTCGAGGGAGATCTGGATGTCGACGTAGTCCATCGTCGCCAGACGACGGGCTCGCTCCGGCGTGATGCGACTGCCGTTGGTGGAGAACTTGACCCCGACGCCCCGGTCGACGCAGTACTCGACCAGCTCGAAGAAGTCCGGCCGGATGGTCGGTTCGCCACCGCCCACGTTGATGTAGAAGACCTGCAGGTCATGCAACTCGTCGATGACGGCCTTCATCTCCGCCGTGGTGAGCTCCCGAGGGTCGCGCTGCCCGGAGGACGACAGGCAGTGGATGCACGCCAGGTTGCAGGCGTAAGTCCACTCCCACGTGAGGCAGATGGGAGCGTCGAGGCCGGACTTCAGCTGGTCGGTGAGGGTCATGGCTCCTGCTCCGGGACCGGTTCGAGAAAATCGGAGGCGGCAAGTTGGGCAAGGGCCCGGCAGAACGCCGGGTGTCGGACCGGCTCGACCGGCGACGCCTGGAGGGCGGCGGTGACCGAGTGGTGGTTACCCAGGTCCTTCACCAGGTCGACGAGGTCGGGCGAGCGGAGGAAGTTCAAGCGCCGGTTGCCGTAGTGGTACGCCAGCGCGCCGAAAGGCTCGGGCCGCAGCGCCACCTTGGCATGGAGCCGGTAGGCCCGAGCGGGATCGAACGCGTTGACCGTCCCGGGGCTCAGTAGACCCCGCACATCCCGTCGATCGAGATCTCCTCGACCAGCAGCTCGTCTTCCGCGTAGGACTCGTCGTCTTCTACCGACTCGCGCTCATCGCTCGTGATGGTGTCTTCCATGAGCCGAGCTTACCCAAGCTCGGTGCGCCCCGTCACCGTTGCTTTCGCAGTCGGTGAGCTGCGCTGACTGTGCGGCTGCGGGCCCTCCATGTCAGCGCCGAGCCTCCTTGTCACACCTCGTCGCCATGATCCCGCCGTGGGCTATCGAGGCAAGACCGCCGAGCAGGAAGCAGCCCGAGCGTTGCGGGCGCAGGGATGGACGCTGGCCAACCTCGCCGCCGAGCTGAGCGTGGCCCGGTCCTCCGTGTCGCTGTGGGTGCGAGACGTGGCCTTCACGCCCGGCCCCCGTGTGGCTGCCCGCGACCGACCGCCCAACGTGCTGCAGCGGGCCCGCACCGAGGAGATCGCCCGGGCCCGAGCCGATGGCCTCACCCGCCTCGGCTCACTCTCCGACCGCGAGTTCCTGGTGGCCGGGTTGGCGCTCTACGCCGGTGAAGGGGCGAAACGGGACGGGGACCTGATCTTCACGAACACCGATCCGGTGATGATGCGCTTCTTCTGCCGCTGGCTCCGGCACTTCTTCGACATCGACAAGTCGCAGTTGCGCGCTCGGCTCTACCTGCATGAGGATCTCGACCTCGAGGCGGCCATCGCGTTCTGGTCGGACGTGATGGGCATCCCTCCTAGCCGCTTCATCCGACCACACCGAGCCGTCGCCGATGCCTCCCGTCGCAACAATCGTCACGAATACGGGTGCGCCTCCGTCCGACTGAGATCGAGGCCGCAGCACCGAAAGCTGATGGGCCTGATGGAGGCGCTGCTAAGCTCACGAACCGACATTCCGGGGTAGCTCAACCGGCAGAGCATCTGACTGTTAATCAGAGGGTTGTGAGTTCGAGTCTCACCCCCGGAGCTTGACGTCGTAGCAGGTCCAACGTGTGGATGGGGGGCACCGGCACACCACGTCCTCACACACGGCCCTAGGGTGCATTCAACCGACTGAGAACTGCGGCGAACAGACATGCGGCTGGGGCTGAGATGAGCAGCTGGTGGACGCGCAATGTCGTTGAGCCGGGGAAGCTGCCCCTGCTCATCTGCTTCCTCGCCTTCGTGGTCACGTTCCTGGTCACCCGATTCATCACCCGTTCGATCCGGGCCGGTCGCGGACCTCTTCACGACGTCGAGTCCGGCGGGATGCACATCCACCACGCGGTCCCCGGTCTCGTACTGCTGCTCGTCGGCGCCGTCACGGCCATCGCTGCGCCCCCCGTCGCGCCATGGCGCGAAGTCGCCGCCCTGGCGATCGGAGCTGGATCATCGCTGGTCCTCGACGAGTTCGCCCTCATCCTGCACCTCCAAGACGTCTACTGGTCCGACGAGGGACGGGCCTCGGTGCAGGCGGTGGCGCTCGTTGTGGCCTGCCAGGCGTTGGCGTTGGTCGGCCTGGCCCCCTTCGGCGTCGACGACGTGGGCGACGCCGAGTTGGGTCTCCG
>JAXDQG010000566.1:0-6669 GCA_034667945.1 Acidimicrobiia bacterium
CTACTTTCCTGGTCCCTGAGTCCCTGAGTCCCTGAGTCCCCGAGCCCCCGAGTCCCTGAGCCCCGGACGAAAGCTTCGGAACGTTGCGGTCCGCACCCGTCAGGGCGGGCTCACCCGGCGGCGAATCCCGCCGATGCCTCCATGGTCCTGACCCCGAGGTGATCGGCCGCCGCCAGCGTGACCTGCCGCCCATCGTCCGACAGCTTGCCGGCAAAGCGGACCGGTCCATCGTCGAAGGCCGGGCTGACCGCGCGGAACCGGAACTCGGACAGTGTCCGGTCCGGCGCGTTGCGCCGGCACAGCTCGGCCAATGACATGGCCTGCAGGGGCCCGTGCACCACGAGCCCCGGGTAGCCCTCCACCGACGTGGCATACGGCCGGTCGTAGTGGATCCGATGCGCGTTGTAGGTGAGCGCGGAGAAGCGGAAGAGCAGCGTGGGCTCGATCGGCAGCTCCCACTTCCAGTCCCAGGCCTCGGCCGCATCGCCGGCTACACCGGCCGCCGCCTGGGGACCCGCAGCTGGGGTGCTCGGCGTCTCGCCGCGGTAGACGATGTCCTGCTCTTCGACCACGGCCTCGCGCCCGTCGCACGAGACGACATATCGGACCTTCACGAACACCAGCGCCCCGGACTTGCCGGTCTTCTCCTCCACCGACAGCACCTCACCGGTCCGCTCCAACGGCACACCCACCAGCAGCGGCGCCGAGAACTGGTAACGGGCGCCGGCGAACATCCGCCGGGGCAGGTCGATCGGCGGCAGAAATCCGCCCCGCCGTGGGTGCCCGTCGCTGCCGAGGTCGCGCTGCGGAACGTTCGGCAGGAAAGCCAACCAGTGCCACAGTGGAGGCAACGGGTCTCCCTGCCCGGGGGCTTCGCCGGGAGCATCGAGCAAGCCATGCAACGCCGTCGCCCGGGCGACGCTCACCACGTCTTCGGCGTGCTCGACCGTGGGCTTCCACTCGGCCGTGTTCACTGTGGTGACCGCCCGCCGATGATGCCGTTGTCGCGCAGGGTCTCGAGCTCGCTGCCGGACAGGCTCAACATCTCGGAAAGCACCGCGTCGGTGTGCTCGCCGAGGATCGGCGCCGGCGTGGGCGTGCGCTCTTCCCAACCTTCGAACTGCAGGACCGAGCGTGGCGAGGGGAAGGTGCCGATGCCGGGCTGATCGACGTCGGCCATGAGGCCGCTCGTGTGGAGCAGCGAAGCTGGGTCGGTCACGAACTGCTCGACGCTCCGGTAGGGCCCCCACAGCACCTGGCTCTCGTCGAGGAGGGGCATCATCTCGTCGTAGGTTCTGGACTCGAACCACGGCCGCATGAGCGCCGACAGCACCTCGCGATAGCGATAGCGGCCCTCTTCGTCGGAGAGGTCGACGCCTAGTGACTTCTGCAGCGCGTCGATGGCTTCACCCACTCCGCAGAGCTCCACCAGGTTGCGCCAGTGGCGACTGGTCAGTGCCACCACCATCACCCGGTTGCCATCCGCCGTGCTGAAGTCGCAGCCGAAGCTGCCATACAAGTAGTTGCCCTCGCGCAGTCGGCCGCGTCCGTTGACCACGACGTCGGCCACGAACCCGAGATGCGCCATGGTGGCCACCGCTACGTTGGCGAGGGACAGGGTGATCTTCTGCCCCCGGCCGGTCCGGGCTCGCAGGCGCTCGGCGGACAGTATGGCGATGGCCGCATGCAGACCAGTCATGAGGTCCCAAGCCGGTAGCACGTGGTTGACCGGACGATCGACATCGACCGGGCCGGTGATGAGGGGTAGGCCGACCTCGCTGTTGACCGTGTAGTCGACCGCCGGCTTGCCATCGCTGCGTCCGAGGATGTGCACCTGCACCAGATCCGGACGCTGCTGGCGCAGCGACTCATACTCCAGCCACCGCTGGCCGACCGCGTTGGTGAGCAGGAACCCGTTGCCAGGACCGGGCACCCCGAGCAGTTCGAGCACCAGGCGGCGGCCCTCGTCGCTGGACATGTTGATCTCGACGGATCTCTTGCCCTTGTTCAGCCCGGCCCAGTACAGGCTGTTGCCCTTGGCGTCGAGAGGCAGGCGCCGGGTGTCGGTGGCCCCGCCGAGGGGGTCGATCCGGATGACGTCTGCGCCGAGCTGCGCCAACGTCATGGCCCCCGAGGGGCCGGCCACGTAGGTGGAGATCTCGATCAGCCTCAAGCCCTCGAGTGGTAGCACGCCGGCTGACTGTTCGGCGTTACCTCCCTGGCGGCCCTGCTCATCGCTCATGGCGCCTCCTCAGACGTCTGCGCCCTCACAGCCCGTCGGCCGGAAGGTCCAACGACAAGAAGCTAGTGCGAGGGACGCTGCCCCCCGCCCCGGTTGCCGGCCCCCGCCGACGACCGCTGGCACCCCCTATCGCCCGCCTCGCTTTTAGGGGATCCACCCGATTCGGCACTGAGAGCCCTTGCGGCACGATGTGCCCATGCCCGGCGGCAAGGCCCGGGAACAACTCAAGGAGATCTGAGATGAACCGCACGGGAATGCTGCGCAAGGCCATCGCCGTCCTCGCCATCGCCGCCGGAGTCGGCGTTGCCTATCCGGCTTCGGCCACAGCCAAGCCCGTCAAGGGCACGAGCGGCCCCAAGGGATGTCCGGTAGAGAACGTCGACGCCAACGGCAACACCGTCAGCACGTCGACGGTTCCGGACGGAACCCGCGTCGGCCTCTTCGTCTGCATCAACGGAGAGTGGAAGTTCGGATGGGCGATCGGCCGCAGCGCGGCCGCGGTGACCACATCGGCCACAGGCAGTCAGCCCGTGATGGTCGCCAAGGGCTGAACCTCCGCAGAGGATCTCACCGCAGTAGTTCCATGAACGAGTGGCCCCTCGCCCCCATGCGCGGGGGCCACTCGTGTCGAACGGGACCGTTCACAGAGTCGATCGCGGGCGATCGGCCCTTTGCTACGTATAAAGATATTCACAGTTGCGTTCAGTTTAACTCAAGAAAACACCTTGCTGTCCTCGGTCCTCCCCGCACCATGGATCTTCACGTATCGGACCATGTCAGGGCTGCACGTCGTGGTTGCATTCGATGGGTAAGGCGTGCCGAGATGATCACGGACCAGGCCTGCATACGATGATACAGACCTGTCTCATTGCTTCGAATTACTACCCGACAAGCGCTTGGCTTAGAGCGGCCTGGTGGACGAGTTGGCTCAGATATGGGCTCCACCAGTAGACCCAGGCCGTGGCGATTCCGTAACGGCCTGCGGTGACATTGTCTTTCCTTACACCGAGGAATAGCTCCAGGTCAGTCCCCATTTCTCCTCTCCCTTGAGTACCGCCAAACCAAGCAATCACCCGGTGTCTAACAGTCAATTGGTTTGCCGCTGATCAGCCATTCTTACGCCTCATAACCGAAGGAGAGGCGATCACCTGGCCACCAGAAACCCTCAAGGAATCCAACGGAGGGCTTGTTGGAGGCAAACACGGTTCGATATGCTGCCGAGGCAATCCGAGAGGGGCGAAGCATCCGTACTTGCGGCGGATATCTCCCATAGCGGTCTCGGATCAACAGCGGCGGACAGTTGGCGGAGCGGCGGACAATATGGTTGCGGAAGCGCGCCCTTGGCGCGGACGATGGTCGATTTCTGCGACCATTTCGTCCGATCTTCGCGCGATGGCAGAACTCAAGGGCACTCGCTACCCGAGTCTTTCGGGTCTGCTCGACGTACTTTCACTTCCAGGAACGTGGGCAGCACTACTTGCTCGGCTTTCCACCTGGCTGCACAACAGTGGTCTTCGTCCATTGTCGCGCATCGTCTATTTCGCAAATTGCGTCATGTTCGGCTGCGAGATACAGCCGGGCGCGCGCATCGGTCCGGGTCTGGCCATTGCACATCCCATCGGCGTCACCATCTCCTCCGGTGCGCGCCTGGGTCGAGATCTGCGCCTGATGGGCGGCGTCAAGATCGGCGGCAACGCGTCCGAGGATCCCGCCAAGGACGGTGATCCCGTGGTGGGAGACGGGTGCTGGTTCATGGACGGCGCCAAGGCGTTCGGACCCATCTCCATCGGCGACCGGACGGTCATCGCCACGTCTTCGGTGGTCACCCAAGATCTGCCAGCGGACGTCTGGGCCTCCGGCGTGCCGGCACGCGTAGTGAAACCGCGGGCCGCGGCAGCCAGTCATCCCACATAACCAGCAGCGTCACGTCCGCCAGAGGCGGATCCACGGGTGACGTGGCGCGGGCAAGAACGGCAGTCATGAGGACATTCCGGGCGGAGAGGCAGGAAATGGCGGAAGAGGTCGGCACAACAACGGCCGCGGAGGGCGCAGCGCGCCACGGCGACGACGAGGCGGACAAGACCAAGACGCTATTCGAGCACGTAACGGCGAACCCCGCGGCGCAGCTTGGTGACGATAGAGAGATCGTCGACCGTCCGTCCCTGAGCGATTTGATGGTGGCGCCACCGAGACCGGTGCTGTATGAGCAGCTGAAGCGACTGATCGATATCTCAGTAGGCGGGTCTCTCCTACTGATCTCCATGCCGCTCATGGCAGTCGTCTGGCTGGCCATAAAGATCGACTCGCGCGGCCCCGCGCTCTTTCGGCAGGAGCGAATTGGCCGGCACGGCACCTCTTTCACGCTGGTGAAGTTCCGCACGATGTACGCCGACGCCAGCACGCGCTTTCCCGAGCTCTATCGCTACGAGTACCGCCCAGACGAGCTCGACGAGTTCTTCTTCAAGTTTCCGCACGACCCCCGTTGCACACGAGTCGGCCGGTGGATTCGCCGGACGAGCCTCGACGAGCTTCCCAATCTCTTCAACGTGGTGAAGGGCGACATCTCCCTGGTGGGTCCGAGGCCTGAGATCTTCCCGATGCTGCCGTTCTATCGGCCTGATCAGTTCTGCAAGTTCGGCGTGAAGCCAGGCATGACCGGCCTGGCGCAAGTGTCTGGACGCAACATCCTCCGCTGGCAGGAGACGAACCAGCGGGACGTCGAGTACGTGCACCGTCGCAGCCTGCGGCTCGATATGAGCATCCTGCTGCGGACGGTCTCCGCCGTCGTCGGCATGGTAGGTGCGCTGTGAGCTCAACCCCGGCCGACGTCAGCGTCATCGTCGTCACCTACAACTCGCGTCCCTTCATCGGCGATTGCTTGTCGTCTCTCATGCTGAGCAACGTCTCGACCGAGGTCGTCGTCATAGACAATGCCTCAGCAGACGAGACCGCTGCCGAGGTTCGGGCGACTCACCCGGACACGAAAGTGATCGAGCTTGCCCGCAACGTCGGCTTCGCCGGGGCCGTCAACATCGGTATCGGACGGACGAGCGGCCGCAACGTCCTCCTGTTGAACCCCGATGCCGTCGTGCGGCCCGACACGCTCCAGCGGCTGGTCGCCTTTCTCGACCGTGAGCCGTCCGCAGGTGTGGCAGCACCTCGGCTGCTGAATCCCGACGGCAGTGACCAGCGCACGGCCCGCTCGTTCCCCACCCCCGCAGCCGCGCTGTTCGGCCGGCGCTCACCGCTCACGAGGTGGTGGCCGAACAACTCGTTCTCGGCCCGCTACCTCTCGACAGGCACACCCTCTGCCGCCCTGCCCTTCCAAGTGGATTGGGTGTCGGGCGCCTGCCTGATGGTGCCGAGGCGGGTCGTCGACCACGTCGGTCCGCTCGACCTGCGCTACTTCATGTACTGGGAAGACGCCGATTGGTGCCGGCGAATTCGCTCCGCGGGCTACCGCGTGTTCTGCGTGCCCGCGGCAGAAGCGGTGCATGCCGAGGGCAGTTGCCGACGGGGCTGGCCCTCCGCCCAACTCGCACATTTCCACCGCTCCGCCTACCACTACTACGCCCGCCATCACCTGCAGGGTTCACGGGCAATTGCCCGGCCGGCGGCTGCGGCGGTTCTGACCTTGCGCGCCGGCGCACTCATGGCTGTTGGCGAACTACGCGCCCGGAACGAACGGAAGACCTTGTCCACGGCAGATGCAGCTGGAAACCGGTGAATGCGATGAACGGGAACCCACAGCCGGCGACGGCACGCTCCGTAATGAAGATCTATTGGCGGCTGCCGGTCATCGCGCTGATGGCCGGGCTGTTGGCCTATGTCGGCTCGTTCGTTGTGAGCCCGACGTACGCCGCCGGCACACGAGTACTGGTTCGAGGCAAGGACTCGACATTGCTGTCGGCGTCGGGCAGCCGCTTGTCGAATCAGCCCAATCTCATCGACTCGCAATTGGCCGCCGTGCTGTCGTCGACCAACGCCGCCCTGGTGTCCAGCAACGACATCGCCGAGCGGGTGGTCGACGAGCTGGATCTCGACGTCGAGAAGCCGAAGGCAGGCGGGGTCTTCGCCACGACACGGCGATTCCTGTCCGGGACGTACAAACGCAGCCGGGCCATCTTGACGCACGGCTTCTACAAGAAGCCCCCGCCTCGCGACGCCGCAATCCAGGGCGTGCAGAGCGGACTCAAGGCCAAAGCCGTGAAGGATTCCTATGTCCTGGAGGTCATCGCCGCGGCTGACGATCCCGAATTGGCAGCCAAAATTGCCGACAGCGCCGCCGACCAGCTCATCGCGGTCAGCGGCCGGCGTGCCGCCACCGAGGCCCAGTCATATCGCGACTTCCTCCAGAAAGAGGTCGAGAAGGCCACGGCCGCCAGCACGGAGACGTCCAACGCCGTGGCCGCCTTCAAGGCCGCCAA
>JAXDQG010000567.1:0-3122 GCA_034667945.1 Acidimicrobiia bacterium
AAGCCCATGGTCATGGCCCGAGACGAGCCGCTGGCCGATCCGCGTCGGTACCGCCGTCTGCAGGTGGTCTGCGGGGACGCCACGCTGGCGCACACCGCCACGCTGCTCAAGATCGGCACGACCATGATCGCGCTGCGCCTCATCCGAGAGGGCGCGACGCCGGCGCTGTCGCTGGACGAACCCGTGGCCGCGCTCCAGCTCTACAGCGCAGACCCGACGCTCCGTTCCTTGGCCCCGACGAGCGAGGGGCGGCTACGGGCCACCGACGTGCAGCGTCGCTGGCTCGAATCCGCGCTCCGCTACCACGAGCGTGCCGGGCTGCCGGACGACGAAGCCGCCATCCTCGAACCTTGGGACGACGTCCTGAGCGCGCTGGAGCACGACCCTGCCTCGGCGGCCGACCGCGTCGACTGGGTGGCCAAGCTCAGCGTGCTCGAGCGGCTGCGGGCGCGTGAAGGCGTGGGCTGGGGAGACGTCCGGATCACCGCGGCGGACCTGTCCTATCACGACGTCCGCTTCGACCGCGGCCTCTACGGTCGCCTGGCCGCCGCAGGTCGCATGCGTCTGCTGGCCGACGATGAGCAGGTCGAACGGCTGCGCACCGACCCACCGGGGAGCACTCGGGCGCATACCCGAGGCAACCTGATCAGGCTTCTGCGCCAGTGCGGATACCACTACGAGGTGAACTGGACGACCTGCCAGTTCACTGCCGGTACCGAACGCGTCGAGGTGCAGCTCGACGATCCCTTCAGCCGGACCACGGACGCGGCTGACGGTGTGATCGCCCAGCTCGAGGCGGACGCCGCGCAGCGCAGCAGACTCGGCATCCCCCCGGCGCAGCACGGCCGCCAGGGCGTCGCCCGCCAGGACACCGAGTTCGACTATCTCGGCTGGTGGGCCTCGGTCGCAGGCTGACCACGCCCGACCGCCAGCGCGCTCCGGCCCTGCAAAGCACCATTCCGTTTCGGGACGCGCACAGCCGGGTACCCTGACGGGGCTATTGCGCCAGCGTGCGCAAGTTCTCGGCCAGGAGGGACTGTGGTCATGACCGATGAAAGCGGGGCGTTCGGGCTCACTCGTGCCGTGGAGGGCACGACTGCCACGCTCAGCTTGTCAGGCGAGCTCGATACCTCGGCTGCCCGCAATGTGGACAGGGCGGTCGACGAGTTGGTGGCCGCAGGCGCCAAGTCGCTGGTCATCGACTTGGGCGAGATCAGCTTCATCGATTCGTCCGGGCTGCGATCCCTGATCCGGGCGCGTCAGCAGCTCGGCGACGGTACCGACGCGGTCCATCTCCGCAACCCGCAGCCGGGCACCATGCGCCTGCTCGAGATCACGGGACTGCAGGACCAGTTCCGGCTGGTTTGACCGTGGCTTCGGTTGTGGACGCGACCTGCATCACGCTGACCTTTCCGGCCGGTCCGGAACACATCCGCTTGGCGCGCCTGGTGGCGAGCGGCCTCGTCGCCCAGCTCGACTACGGGCTCGACGACGTCGAAGACCTGCGCATTGCCGTCGATGAGCTGTGTGCCCTCGTGGTAGCGCACGCTCAGAACAACTCGACCTTGACGGTGTCGTTCGAGCTCCGCGACGACGTCATCACCGTGCGAGCAGCCGCGCCGTCCGCCCATCCCGAGAAAGAGATCGAGGCGGACGAGTTGTCCCGGCTGATCTTGCTGGCCGCGGCCGACGAGCACCTTCTTTCCCAGAACCAAGGCGACGTGGTTGGATGGCTCAGGAAGCAGCCGGCCATGGCTGCCGAGTGACGAATGGCGTTCTCCCAGAGTCCTGAGCCCGAGGTCGTTGCCAAGAAGTTCCGTGCCTACCGAGACACGGGCGACCGCGAACTGCGCAACGAGCTCGTCACCATGCACGCGGCGCTTGCCACTTCGGTGGCCCGGCGCTTCGCTCGCCGGGGAGAACCCCTCGACGACCTCACCCAGGTAGCCAGCTTTGCCCTGGTGAAGGCGGTCGAGCGGTTCGACCCCGAACGGGGGGTGAGCTTCACCAGCTTCGCCATCCCCACCATGCTGGGTGAGATCAAGCGCCATTTCCGGGATCGCACCTGGTCGGCGAAGGTTCCCCGCTCGGCCAAGGAGCGGCTGACGCGACTGCGGGCCGCGACCGACTCGCTCACGGCCGAATTGCAGCGCTCGCCCACGGTGACCGAGCTGGCCGAACGGCTGGATCTCTCGATCGACGAGGTGATCGAGGCTCTCGAGGCCCGCTCCGCCTACCGCCCGGCACCCTTTGCCACCGATTCCGACCTCGATGCGGGCGAGCCGGCCGCGGCGGCCCCTCCCGGCACCATCGACACCAACCTGTCGGCGGTAGAAGATCGGATGACGGTCGACCGGCTGCTCGCCACGCTGCCCGAGCGCGAGCGGCGCATCGTGGAGCTCCGCTTCTACGGCGAGATGACCCAGACCGAGATCGCCAATGAGGTCGGGGTCAGCCAGATGCACGTCTCGCGTCTGCTGCGCAAGGCGCTGATGGAGCTGTCCAACCGGTTGGAGCCCCTGCCGAGCACCAGCTCGTCCGGCTGAGAAGGCTTCCCGGTGGCCATCCCGGCCACCGGGTCCGGCCCCGGGGAGCGGTGCCTTCAACGCGGGCGACCTAGGGGGTAGCGTCGGTGGCGACACGGTCCGCACGTCGCTGCAGCGGGGTCGGATGGGCGTCAGACGCCCAGCTCACGCCCGCCAAGCGAGACCGATCTCGCGGCCTCGGAAAGCTCAAGACCCCTTGAACGCGGGTTGTGAGAGTTTCCGGCGTCATGGTCCGCTACAGCTGTTATGCGGGACACGCCACAACGGGAGGGCCCATGCTCACAGCGTGCGTGACCGAGGACAGCAGGGCAGCTGCCGAACGGGAGAGCCACGAGCGGTTTCGCGCCTATCGCAGCTGCCAGGACCGCCGTCTGCGGAACCAACTCGTCGAGCAACATCGGTGGCTGGCGCATGTGGCCGTGCGCCGGTTCACCAACCGGGGGGAGCCGCTCGATGACCTCCTGCAGGTCGCCCTCTTGGGCGTTGTCAAGGCTGTCGAGAGGTTCGACCCCGAGTACGGGTCGTCGTTCGCCACCTTCGCACTCCCAACGATCACCGGCGAGCTGCGCCGTCACT
>JAXDQG010000568.1:0-4302 GCA_034667945.1 Acidimicrobiia bacterium
TCGCGATCGGCCGTAGCGACTGCGTTGGCGTAGGCCTGCTGCGCCTGATCGACGGCCGCGGCCGTGGTCACGGCGTTCTGAGCGGCGGTGGCCGCGGCGTTCTCCACGCCCGCCTGGGCGTTGTCGATGGCCAGCGCGGACTGCTGAAGCGTGGCCTGGTCCTGGGCGAGCTCTTGGGCCGTCAACCCGTTCCGGAGCTTGTCGAGCTGCGCCTGTGCCGACGCCAGGGTGGCTTGTGCACTGGCCAAGGCCAGCTGGGCGCTGTGATCGTCGACCTTGGCGAGGGCCTGGCCCTTGGCGACCTTGTCCCCCGGCTTCACCAAGATCTGCGTCACGACACTCGAGCTCGCGCTGGAGTCGAAGTTCAGGTCGAACTGGGACTGGGCGGTGACGTTGCCCGTGGCGGTCACGCTCGAGAGCACGATCCCGCGCTTCACGGTGGACGTGCTGACCGTGGTCGAGCCGGTGCTCTTGGGGCCGAGCGAGACGTAGCCCGCGAGGCCGGCAGCGACCACGGCGACGCCGATGAAGCCGTTCAGCAGGATGGTGTTGCGTTTCATCGATGTCCTCAGGGGGCCGTTGTCGTGGTCGTCGGCGGCAAGAGCGCCTGGCACTTCTGGTTGGCGGCCTGGAACGCGGGCGAGCTTCTATCGACAGTCGAAGGAGGGGAGGCGGGTGCCGCCGTCGTCGAGGCGGGGTCAGCGGGCGAGGCCGACGAGGTCGAGGTCGAGGAGTTGGGACCGCCGAAGCCCCGCGCGGCCAGGGTGATCCCGTTGTCCTTCATGCAGCTCTGGTAGGCCTGGAAGGCCTGAGCACTGGCACCATTGCCGAGCCCTGCGCCATTGCCGAGCCCTGCGCCGTTCCGGCCCGCCGGCCGCAAGCTCTGGCAGGCCTGCTGGGCGCTGACGAAGTTCGGGTCGTTTCGCAAGGCGCCCAGTCCTCCGCCCCCACCCGATCCGGGAGCGCCTCCGTCTGGCGTACCGGACGAACCTGCCGTGGTGTCGCCCGCGGCGGTGGAGGCGGTCGTCGCGCCCGCCGTCGCACCGTTGCCCCGACGCTGCCCGAAGTCCGCGGGCACCTTCACCCCGTGCTGGGACAGGCAGTCGGCGTAGGCCTTCAACGCGTCACCAGCCGCCGTCGTGGTCGAGGCGTTCGAACCGGCCGCGGCTGGTTGACCGGGCGCCGCCGCCGACGAACCGGAACCGCCCGCGCACGCGGTCAGTCCGAGGACCGCCAGGAGCAGCAGGGCAGGGAGCGACGGCCGAGGGAACATGCAGGCCAAGTGAACGAATCCAAGCTTCGAACGACCTGTGAGCGGACTTCGAGCTTGCCTCGAGTCGCGTTCCCGGTGGTTTGGGCGGTGAACGAAGGCAGTCGGGACGCTCGCGCGCATGGAGCGCTCGGACGATCACTGCTTGCGTTTCGTCAGCGGGTATGGGCTGGTGAGGAGGTTGGACAGTGGCGTGCTGGGCGCGTCGGAGTTTCTGCGGTTACGAAACGTCGGGGAACCCGCCGGTGCCTCGTCCGGTTCGAATCCGCCGATGCCCTCGAAACCCAAGGCGGCCCTCGAACCCACGGCCGGCCCTCGAACCCACGGCCGGGCCTCGAACCCACGGCCGCGCCTCGAACCCACGGCCGCGCCTCGAACCCGGTTACGCGGCCGGGCCCCCGGGCCGTGCCACCAGTGGCAGCCGGGCAACCGCTTCGTCGCTCGCAGACAACCACCGGCGTTTCATCAGGGCCGACGACTTGGCGGACGACCGCTGACGGGGCGCTATCTCCATTCGCCCTCCCTGCATTCACCCGCCGCCTTGCCCGCTCGAGACCTCGGACAGTGGCCACCGGCAATCGCAACCGGTTTCATCACCGGACAAAGCGCTATGCAGCCCAGAAGGCGTTCGCCGGGTCCTTCACCTGGGATGTCATCGGCGGCGAACGCTTCACGTGGCGGCACGAACGCACAGGGAACGCGCCCGACCGAGCCGTCACCCAATCGGCCGAATTGTGCGGGGCGCGAGGCCCCGGCGAACCACCGTGAGCCGTCGGCCCACCGCGACGGCGCAGAGCCAATCCTTGGCCGCTCGCGCTCAGGAAACTCTCAGCTGATGCGAAGCTTCTGCTCAGCTGGTGCGAGTAGGTAGGTGGCATGCCACGAGTCCTCGTTGTCGATGACGAGACCTACATCACCGACCTGCTCGCGCTCGCACTTCGTCATGTGGGCTTCGACGTCGACACAGCCGGCAGCTGTGGCGAAGCGATCACCACGGTGCGCAAGGGCTTGCCCGACCTCGTGGTGCTGGACGTCATGCTTCCGGACGGCAACGGGATCGACTTCTGCCGACGCCTGCGTGCCGACGGCCTGCGGGTGCCCGTGCTGTTCCTGACCGCCCGGGACGCCAACGAGGACAAGGTTCGCGGCCTCACCGTCGGCGGTGACGACTACGTGACCAAGCCGTTCAGCATCCAGGAGCTCATTGCCCGGATCCACGCCATCTTGCGCCGAGCCAACGGGGACGAGCCCGAAAGCCGGCACCTGGCCTTCGCCGATCTCGTGTTGGACGAGGACACCTATCTCGTCAGCCGGGCCGGGCAACCGGTGTCCCTATCACCCACCGAGCTCAAGCTGCTCCGCTATCTCTTGGCCAACGCCGGCCGGGTCGTGTCCAAGGCGCAAATCCTCGACCATGTGTGGCAATACGACTTCGGTGGCGACGCGTCGGTCGTCGAGCAGTACATCTCCTACTTGCGCAAGAAGGTCGACCGCCTCGGGCCGCCCCTCATCCAGACCGTGCGAGGGGTCGGCTACAGCCTCCGGCGGGCTTGACCTGTGCCGCTGCGCCGCAGGCTCACGCTGCTCCTCGTCATCGTCGCCGGCCTCGGCCTGGTGGTGGCGGCGGTGGTGAGCACGACACAGCTGCGGTCCTTCGTGTTGCGCCGCGTGGACGATCAGCTCGAGTCGTTCGGCCGCCAACGTCCCAACTCCTTCGGTCGGGCGCCGCGCTTCGCCTGCGAGGCCGGTCCCTTCGTCTTCCAGGGCATCGTCTTGGAGCTCTATCGGCCTGACGGCACCCTGGTCTGCGCACCGCAATCCAGCGCGGCTCCCGGTGGCGGTCCGCAGCTGGACGCGGCCCGCGTCGTCGCCGCGTCGTCCGCACCCTTCAACGCGCCGGCCCGCAGCGGCTCCACCGAGTACCGGGTGATCACCCGCTCGACCGCAGAGGGGATCGTGGCCCTCGGCGTGAGCCTGCACGACGCCAATGCCACTTGGAAGCGCCTGGTCGCGGTGGAGATCGTCGTCGTGGCCAGCGTGATGGCTGCGCTCGGCCTCTTCGCCCGATGGCTCGTCCGCGCAAGCCTGCAACCGCTCGACCACATGGCCGACACCGCCGATCGGATCGCTGCCGGGGATCTCAGCCAGCGCGTGGACAAGGACGACGTGCGCACCGAGGTGGGTCGCCTCGGGCAGGCGTTCAACACGATGGTGGGCGCCATCGAGGCCGCCTTCGCCGAACGCCAGGAGTCCGAGGAGCGGCTTCGCCGATTCGTGGCGGACGCGTCCCATGAGCTGCGCACGCCGCTCACCTCGATCCGTGGCTACGCCGAGCTGTACCGGCGGGGCGCGGCCGACAAGCCCGACGAGCTCACGCTCATCCTCCGGCGGATCGAGGAGGAGAGCGAACGCATGGCCGTGCTGGTGAACGACCTTCTCTTGCTGGCCCGCCTCGACCAAGGAAGGCCCTTGGAGCAGGCGTGGCTCTCGTTCAGCCAGGTCGTGGAGGACGCCGTGGCCGACGCCCGCGCGGTCCAGCCGGAGCGGCCGATCTCGCTCGACGTCCCAGGTGTCGTCGAAGTGGTGGGCGACGAGGGTCGGCTTCGCCAGGTCGTCAACAACCTCTTGGCGAACACCCTCGTCCATACGCCGGCGAAGACCGAGGTGCAGGTGCAGCTGCGGCAGGACGGATCGAGCTGTCGGTTGGCGGTGATCGACCACGGTCCCGGCATCCCGCTGGCCGAGGTGGACCGGATGTTCGAGCGCTTCGCCAGGCTCGACTCATCGCGCGCGCGTGCCCCCAGCAACGGCTCGACCGCCCGGAGCGCCGGTACCGGGCTGGGCCTCGCCATCGCCCGAGCCATCGTCCGAGCCCATCACGGCGAGCTCCATCACGAGCCGACACCCGCCGGTGGGAGCACCTTCGTGGTCATGCTTCCTGCCCCGCAGGACGAGCGCCCCGGAGCCGGTCACGCGGCGATGGAGATCAGCCGGGCAGGGAGATGAGCACCTCCTGCGCCATCATGGCGACC
>JAXDQG010000569.1:0-5262 GCA_034667945.1 Acidimicrobiia bacterium
AGCCCAGAGCGGTTGTCGCGCTCATGGAGGGCGATCAGCGCCGCGCCGGCCGCGTCGGCCGCGGCATGGTGGTACGCCTGCGGCAGCGAGATCCGCAACGGCGGCCGGTCCTCGTCGCCGGTCATCAGCAGAGGCCCTGCGGCCGCAGCCACCACCAGATCCGGGGCCCGCCACGTTGCCTTGGGGCCGTCTTCTCCGAAGCCCGAAATCGACACGTGCACCAGCGCCGGATTGAGGGCCGCCAGCGACTCGTAGCCGAGACCCATCCGGTCCATCACGCCCGGTCCGGCCGATTCGACGAGCACGTCTGCTCCCTCGACGAGTCGCCGCAATGCCACCTTGCCGTCGTCGGCCTCCAGATCCAGAACCACGGAGCGCTTCCCGCGGTTGTAGGCCCAATGGAAAAGCGACCGTTCGCCGTCGTCGATGTCGGCTGCGAAGGGACCCAACCTGCGGGCCGACGAGCCCCCGGGCGGTTCCACCGCCACCACGTCTGCACCGACGCCGGCCAGGAGCAGCCCCGCCAGCTGGCCGCGTTCGTCGGTCAGATCCAGGACTCGATGCTGCGACAGCATTGGCTCCCCCTATCCGCGGCACTGCTCACGGTGACCGCGGTCACGTCATGGATGGTAGGACCGCGGCGGGCCGACCGCCTGCGACCCGCCGAGCTCTCGGCAATACGGCTCTTCGCAATACATGCCGAGGAGCAGTTGAGGGAACGCCGGCCGACGTTGCGGAGTAGGTTCCCGAGCGAGCCCGCGGAGGTTCCGATGGACGCACGCCAGGTGCACGACCGTCTCACGCATCCGATCATCGATTCGGACGCGCATTGGCTGGAATTCGGCCCCTTTGTCCAGGAGCGAATGCGCCAAATTGGCGGTGAGAAGGCCGTGGCCGGCTTCACTGGGACAGAGGAGATTGT
Source organism: Acidimicrobiia bacterium (assembly GCA_034667945.1). Classification (GTDB taxonomy): domain Bacteria; phylum Actinomycetota; class Acidimicrobiia; order Acidimicrobiales; family CAIXPF01; genus JAXDQG01. Next base: position 923 of record JAXDQG010000569.1, read on the forward strand.
TCGGATCCAGGAAATGGGACCGGAAGGGCGCCGATACCGACGCCTGGGGCATCCGGGGTTCTGGATGCTGCCGATGGCCAACACGCGGGACCGCGCAACCGCCATGCTCCCTGCGCTTCTCGCCGACCGCATGGGCGAGCTCGGATTCGACTACTGCGTGATGTATCCGACCGGCGGTTTCAGCACAGCGATGCCCGAGGATGACGAGGTGCGCCGGGCGGCCACTCGCGCCTTCAACATCTTCAGCGCCGAGTTCTTCGCCGATCAGGCTCAGATGATGACGCCGGTCGCCGTCATTCCGATGCACAACCCGGACGAGGCCATAGCCGAGCTCGAGTTCATCCGACGCGAGCTCGACCTCAAGGCCGTGCTGATGAACGGCATGGTGCCGCGGCCTGTACCGGCCGCGCTGGAAGGCCACGAGTCGGCCAAGCGGCTTGGCGCCGTCTGGTACGACGTGTTCGGCATCGACAGCGACCACGACTACGACCCGGTTTGGGCGGCCTGCATCGAATTAGGGATATCACCGACCTTTCATGCCGGTGGGCGTGGATATGCGCTCCGACGTTCTCCGTCGAATTTTACCTATAACCACATCGGGCATTTCGCTTCCACCGCTGAAGCCATCTGCAAAGCCTTGTTTCTTGGTGGCGTCACCCGCCGCTTCCCCCGCCTTCGGGTGGCCTTTCTCGAGGGTGGGACATCCTGGGCCTGCCAGCTCTACGCGGACTTGATCGAGCACTGGGAGAAGCGCAATGCGGACGCCCTTTGCCACGTCGATCCGGACAATCTCGACCACCCATTGATGCTGGAGCTGACCGGTGCCTACGGCTCGCCCCGCATGACCGAGCTCATGGCCGACCGGCAGGCTGCTCTCTTCGGTGCCCTCAACGCGGCCGCGTCGACCAACACCGGCGGCCAACCGGAGCTTGATGACTACGCGCCGTGCGGCATCGAGGAGGAAGCTGACATCAAGGATCTGTTCGTTCCGAGCTTCTACTTCGGCTGCGAGTCGGACGATCGCCTTGCCGCCACTGCCTTCAACCAGACGATGAACCCGTTCGGGGCGCGCCTGAACGCGCTGTTCAGCTCGGACATCGGCCACTTCGATGTCATGCACATGGACCGGGTCCTGCCTGGTGCCTGGGGTCTCGTAGAGGACGGCGTCATGAGCGAGGCGGAGTTCCGCGACTTCACCTTCACCAATCCCGCCCACTTCTGGACTGCCAACAACCCCGACTTCTTCCTCGGCACGGCCGTCGAAACCGACGTCGCCAAGCTGCTCACCTGACAAAGTCGGGCCACCTGCGGCCGTTGCATCGGCTAGAGAACGGACCATGACATCGCTCGAGCAGCGCATCCAGGAACTGGCCGACAAAGACGAGATCCGCGAGCTCACGGCCCGCTACTGCTTCGCAGTGGCGGACGGTGAGGCGGAGACAATCATCGGCATGTTCACCACCGACGGTGTGTTCAAGCTGCGGGATCGCACCTATGCCGGCACCGAGGGACTGCGGGAGATCTACACGGGCGCGGCGGCCGGGGTGACGCCCAAGCCCTACATCCAGAATCATGTGATCGAGGTCGACGGAGACGACGCCAAAGGCCGGTGCGGGGTAGAGATCCGCCTGGTCCACAAGGGCGAGGCGTACACGGCAGCCGGGCACTACTACGACACGTATCGGCGGGTCGACGGCCGGTGGAGATTCGCCGAGCGCGACTTCCGCACGTACCACTGGGTGCCGCTGTCCGAGGGTTGGGCCTGAGCGCTCGCCCGACACACCGGAGGCAAGGCCTCGTTCACCAAGAAGGAGACCAGCCATATCAGCTACGGACCCGTCTCGCAGGGCCGAGATGAGCCCGGCGCCTGCTCGTGGCCTCGGGCAGACAGACCCCCCTGACCGATCCGAACAGTACAAAGCAGCGGTCAGGATCACCCGACCGGGGCCACTTCGAGCGCCGGTTCAGGCCGATTCAGTGCTAAACGGGGAAGGTGCCCGTGCAGTTCACCGTCCACCGCGATCCCGGCTCCACTCTCACCGAGACCGTTCTGCGCCTCGAGGGAGAGCTCGACCTGATCGCTTCCTCGTCGCTCGGCGAGGCGATGGGCGAAGCCTTCCAGTCGGGGGCACAGCGGCTCGTCCTCGACCTGGGTGGGCTGACGTTCATCGATTCGAGCGGGCTGCGCACGGTGCTTCGCGGGCGTGAGGACTCGGCCGAGAAGGGCGTCGCGTTCCTGCTGCGCCGGGTGCCGTCCCAGGTTCACCGCGTCTTCGATATCACCGGCATGACCACCGAGCTGGAGATCGAGCCGGACTGAGGACGGCCCCGCGGCGGGGTTCCTGAGAGCCGACGCCGGTTCCGCCCGGCCCGGGTCGTCGACCTCGGTGACGTTCAGACCGCTGACGGGCGGCTATCGGCTGACGGGCCGCACATCGATCTGGCCACCGACCTCGACGGCGCGGGACCCGTAGCCTTTGGCTCGTCGGTTCAGGCCGGTTCCCCCGGTTGCGGCGAACACCACCGCGAACAGCACGAAGCCGACCAGCACGATGGTGGCGCCGGACGAGATGTCGAGGTGGTAGCTGACGTACATCCCCACCAGGCCACATGCCGCCCCGATGCTCGGCGACAGCCACAGCATCGTGGCGAAGCTGTTGGTCAGCATTCGGGCGATGACGGCAGGCGTCACCACCGCCGCCGCGATGAGCGTGACGCCCAGCACCTTCATGGACGACAGAATCGCCAGGCTCAACAGCAGCATCAGCAACGCATCGACCCGGGACACGTTCACACCCGACACCTCGGCCACCTCGGGATCGAACGTCGTGAACAGCAGTTTTCGATAGGCAACCAACACCGCGATGGCGGTGAAGATCGACACGCCGATGATGAGCAGCATGTCGCCGTCGGACACGCCCAACACGCTGCCGAACACCGTCGCCTCGATGCTGCGTTTGACGCGGCTGAAGTAGCCCAGCAGAGCGACGCCAAAGGCGAAGCTGGCCGTCGTCACCACCCCAATAGCGGCGTCCGACCCGATGATTCGCCGCTTGGTGATGCGCCCGATCGCCAACGACGAGGCCACGCCCCACACCCCGGCGCCGACGAAGAAATTGATTCCCACGGCCGCGCACACTGCGGCGCCGCCGAAGATGGCGTGACTGAGCCCATGGCCGAGATAGCTCATGCCGCGCAACGTCACGAAGACGCCGAGCAGCCCGCACAGCGCCCCGGCGAAGGCGCACACCACCAGCGCATGACGGAGAAACCCGTATTGGAAGGGCTCGAGCAGGACGTGCATCAGGCCCCCCGGCGCAGTTTCAAGACGTTGGTGGGGTGGCCAGGTCGATCGATCACCAAGGGCATGCCGGCATGTTCCAGCACCTCCATCGGCGCTCCGTAGACCCGCTCGAGCACCTCCGGGGTGAGCACCTCGGCGGGCGTTCCGAGCCCGGCGACCCCCACATTGAGGCACAGCAGGCGCGGAAGGTGCGCAGCCAGCCCATTGAGGTCGTGAGTGGTCAGCACGATCGTCAGGCCCTGCTGGTGCAGGTCGGCCAGCAGGTGAAGCATCTCGTGGCGGGTGCGAACGTCCACACCGGACGTGGGTTCGTCGAGAAACAGCAGATGTGGCTCGGCCAGCAAGGCCCGAGCGATGAAGACCCGCTGCTGCTGGCCGCCTGACAGCTGGCGAATATGGCGCTCGCCGAGATCCGCGAGGCCCAGCCTTGCGAGCACCTCGGCGACATCCTGCTTCTCCCGACGTGACGGCCAGGGCCACCGTCGGCCCTGCGTCCGGGCCATCAACACCACTTCGGCCACAGTGACCGGGAAGTGCCAGCTGACGGTTTCTACCTGGGGCACATAGGCGGCCCGCAGAGCTTCCGTCCGCTCGACCCGACCGGCGGTGGGCTGCAACGCACCCAGCAGGATGCGCAGCAGTGTGGTCTTACCGGAGCCGGACGGTCCGACGATGCCCAGCCAGTCGCCGGCCGGGACGTCGAGGTCTACGTGGCGGACGACCGTCTGTCGTCCGTAGGCGTGCGATACACCCGAAAGGCGAACAAGCGGGACGGGGATCATTGCGGGTAGTCCGCCAGGTCTTTGGTGACATTGCCGGTATCGAAACCGTCGAGGCTGCCCGCATCTCCGCCGAGGCTGTTGACCATCGTGATGAAATCGGCCTTCATCAGCCCGAGATAGGAGTGATCGGCGTCGCCCGGGACACCCGGCAGATCGTCGTCCCGGAGTTTGTCGACATATTTCACCCCGGCCTCCTTTCCGATTTGAGCCAATACCTGGCTGGGGAAGACCTCGGAGCCGAAGATGGCCGGAAC
>JAXDQG010000570.1:0-3027 GCA_034667945.1 Acidimicrobiia bacterium
TTCGTAGGCGCGTTGGCGGCAGGTGGCGGTGCAGTAGTGGGATTTGCGGCCGGTGTGGCTGCGGCGGGGGAAGTTGGTGGCGCACCACTGGCAGGTGAAGGTTCCGTCGGCGTGTTCCATGGCTCACACCGCACGGACGGGGTGTGACACCTTACGGGATGTCCCGCAAGGTGGTGGCTCCGCCACGATGCGCACGGTTCGACGCTGTGTGGCCGGTGCTGATCTGGGGCAGTCCTGGTTGCTCCGGTGACAAAACCAGCAGTGGAGCGCGGCGACCGCTGAAGCGTTGCTCCGGTGACAAAGCCCACGCGCATCGACGCCAGATGGCGGCGACACCAACGTCTTTCGGCCGACTGAGCACCTCGCCAGGTTTTGTCACCGCAGAAACACCAATGGGCCGAAAGCAGGTGTGGCTCGAGCCGTTGACCTGGGCAATTGGCGGCAACGCTAAAAGCGTCTGAGGCGCTTCGCTGCGTGATACCTGAGATCGCAGGTTGTTGCCGCCCGTCTTGGACGCGTGTCACGTCCGTTTCGTGAGTCGAAAGCGAGAGCGCCGACGACACCCCCCTGGACATCGTCGACGCAAGCGCTTCAAAAGACCGGCTCCCTACGTGGCAGCCCCCTAGAGCGACTTCTCCGAGGCGACCGTATACATGGTGATGTTGCGGCTGTTGGTCTTCACCTCTTTCAGCGCAGCGTTGAACGCGCTCATGTGCGCCGACTTGAAATGAGGCTTGAGGTTCGATTCATCGTCCCATTTCTCGAAGAGATGAATCACCGCCGGGTCGGTCGTGCTCGGAGTGAATACGTAAGCGTGGCAGCCTTCCTCTTTCATGGTTTCGGCCATCATCGGACCTGCTGCCGCGAGAAACTTGTCGCGGTCGGACGGCTCCACGTTGAACTCACCTGCGATGATCAGCATGCGGCCCACGTTACGACACGACGTGACCGCCCTCATCCAATCTCACGCAGCGCTTGTTCAGCCGCCGCCACCTTGGTGGGCCTGGAAGCGCAGCTCCGGTGCATGGAGTCGGCTGGGACGCACCCCCCGCCATCGAATACCGTCCTGCGGCGGGCCAGCCGGTCCGGTGAGGACACCCAAGGGGGATGGCGATGCACTTTGCCCGACCAACGGCGCCGCGGATCCAGCCGCGCGAAGACCTGCTGGAGAAGATCCGGGAGAGGCAGCGCAACTCGCCCGTCAATGCCGTCAACGTGGCGGCCACGATGGCTCGCAACAAGCCACTCAACCGGGCGTTCGGCCCTTTCGCACAGGCCGTGCTCTTCGAGGGCGGCCTCTCGCGACGCAACGTCGAGCTCGCGGTGCTCCGGATGGGCTGGAACTGCCAGGCCATCTACGAGTTCGGCCAGCACACGCTGTTCGGCCGTGACGCCGGGCTGACCGCCGAAGAGATCTACTTCGTCACCCGGCCGCTGAATCAGCACAACTGGACCGAGGAGGAGCGCACCCTCCTCCAGGCTGTCGACGAGCTCTACGCCGACGACTGCATCGGCGACGCCACGTGGACCAAGGCCGCATCATTCTTCAGCGAGGCCGAGATGCTCCATCTCGTCATGGCCGCCGGCTGCTACAGGGTCGTGAGCGGTGTGCTGAACTCTTGCGGTGTGCAGCTGGATGACGGTGTCCCCGGCTGGCCCACTCCACCGAATGGAAAGAGCTGAACGATGAGCTTCCCGCTCGAAGGCGTCAAAGTCCTCGATTTCACCCGGGTGCTGGCCGGCCCGTTCGCCACGCGGATCCTCGCCGACCTCGGCGCAGACGTCCTGAAGGTAGAGCCGCCCGAGGGCGACATGACACGCAATCTCGGCCGGAAGATCGGCGGTATCTCGGGCTACTTCACCCAGCAGAACGTGGGCAAGCGCTCCATCTGTGTCGATCTGAACAAGCCCGAGGGCCAAGAGCTCATCAAGAAGCTGGTCGCCCACGCTGACGTGGTCACCGAGAACTTCCGCCCCGGCATCATGGCCAGCTTCAACCTGGGCTGGGAAGACCTCAAGGCCATCAACCCGAAGCTGGTCATGATGTCCATCTCGGGCTTCGGCCAGGAGGGTCCGGAACGAGAGCGGGCGAGCTACGCACCCATCATTCACGCCGAGATGGGCTTGCTACAGCGCCAACAGATGGTGGCCGGCGCCGACAAGCCGGTCGACCTGGCATTCTCTCTGGCCGACACTTCAACCGGCATGCACGGCCTCATCGGCCTACTCGCCGCGCTGCACCACGCGCAGAAGACCGGCACCGGCCAGCACGTCGACATCGCCATGATCAATGCGCTCATGTTCACCGACGACTATGTGCACTCGTCCATCGACAAGGTCCGCATCGTCAACGGCGGCGGCGTTGTGTTCGACGCCACCGGCGGACCGATCATGTTGGCCGGCGACGAGAAGTGGTATTGGCGGGTGTTGAACACCCGCGCAGGCCTACAAGACCCCACCCCCGAGGGTGCAGATCTGCCCACTAAGATCCGCATGCGGCGGGAAGCGATCGAGCAATACCTGCTTTCATTCCCCGATCGCGAGTCGCTCATTGCCAAGCTCAACGAGGTGAACTTGGCGTGGGGCGACGTCTTCGATCACCGCGAAGTGTTGGAGAAGCAAGGGTCGATCGAAGGGCGCCAAGTCCTGACCGAGGTCGACGACCGTGACGGCGGACGCCGCCGGGTCACCAACACCCCCTACCGCTTCTCCGATGCCGACGCGGCCGTGCGGGGGCCCGCCGCCTACCGGGGCGAGCACAACTACGAGGCGCTGCAGGATTGGGCCAAGCTCCCTGCCAGCGAGATCGACGCCCTTCACGAGAAGGGCGTGCTCCTCGCTGAAGAGCGCGCCCAGGAGGGTCATCGGGACTGATCGGCATTGGCGCCCGGCACGAGCTGAAGATTCGTGCCGGGCGGCCCGTGCGGGCAGCGGCGCCCCGGCTGAGCTACCTCTTGGCGAACTCGATGAGCTCGATGAAGGTGCCGTCCGGGTCCTTGAAGCAGACGAACCGCGTGTCTTTCCTCA
>JAXDQG010000571.1:0-15932 GCA_034667945.1 Acidimicrobiia bacterium
TCTTCTGGGCGATCCGCGGAGGCGGCGGAAACTTCGGGGTGGTGACCGAATTCGAGTTCGCCCTGCACCCCGTCGGCCCGTTCGTGCAGCTGGGACTGTTCCTCTTCCGACCGGACCAGGGCGCCGACCTCCTGCGGTTCACACGTGACTACGTGCGCGATCTGCCCGACGACTGTGGGGCTTTTCTCGCGGGGCTGAGCGCGCCGCCCGAGCCGTTCGTGCCCCAGGAGCTGCATCTGGCGCCGATGTTCGGCCTCCTCCTGGTCGGCTTCGGCGATGAAGAGGCGCACCGCGCCCTGATCGCGCCGATCAAGCAGGCGCTCACACCGGCAGTCGAGCTGGTGACGCCGATCCCCTATGTCGCGCTGCAACAGATGTTCAATGAATCGGTCCCGTGGGGGCTCCATTCGTACGAGAAAGCCGTGTACCTCGAAGAGCTCACCGACGGAGCCATCGACACGATCCTCGTGCATCAGGCGAAGAAGATGTCCCCGCTGTCGATCGTGCCGATCTTCGTGATGGGCGGCGCGTATAGCCGGGTCGACGCCGATGCGTGTGCATTCGGTGGCAGCCGCGACATCCGCTACATCGTCAACATCTCGGCCAGTACGCCCTCGCCGGCGGATTTCGAAGCTGAACGGGCCTGGGTCCGTGCCTATTGGTCGGCGCTGGTCGAGCACGCCGTCGGCGTCGGGAGCTACGTGAACTACATGAGCGAGTACGAAGAAGACCGCGTGCGCAGCTCGTACGGTCCGAAATACGACCGGCTGCAACGCATCAAGGCCACCTATGACCCCAACAACGTCTTCCACCTGAACGCGAACATCCCGCCGGGGAGCTGAGCTGCCGGCCGGCTCGGCGCCTGCTCGCGGTCCCGGGAAAAAAACCTGGTACTAGCGGGAACGTTACGGGCCGCTCCGTCACTACGGCACAACAACCAACCACCACCCAACGTCGCCCCCGGCTCGTCCGGCCGGGGGCGACACCGCGCCAGGAGACAGAAACGTGAGCTCGGAACGTCGCGCTTGGAGATTCACCTGCCAGCGGTGTGGCCATCCGATAGGGCTGACAACAGGCCCTGACGGTCGATATTGGTGGCACGGTCCCTCAGCGAGATCAGGTAGGCACTCGACGACCCCTTGGTGCCCCTCGACCGTGGGCATGGATGGCGCACCACCAATGCCGCACATGCCCGTTCCGCCGTCATTCGAAGAGTTTCGGAACCTCATGTTCCACGAGTTCCTCGCGGCCAAATATCTCGACATGCGGCGGGTGAGCCAGCATCTTTTCAGCACAGTTCTGATGACCAACCCGCGTTGCGCCGAGCGGATCCGGGGCACCGAATCCGACCCATTTCTCGGTAACTCCCGAATCTCCTCGACGTGGCGCGCCATCGAGGCCCGTTGGGCGAGTTGACGGCAGCCGGTGGGCGCGAGTGGTCAGGTCTCGCCGCCGATGTCGACGCCGTACGCCTCGTAGGTCAGATCGGCTCCCTGCTGCCGGTGACGCGCCAACCGGGCGAGCAATTCGATCATGGCTTCACGTCGATCGTTCACCCACTTGGCGTCGGCGGCCCCCGGCGGGCTGTCCAAAGCGGAGATCTGCGAGATGAGTCCTTCGCGCAGGGTGAGATGCTCACGCCGAAGGCGGGTGACCGGGCTGGATAGCCGCGGGCTCATCCTGATGATCTCCTCCAGGATCCCATCGGGATCTTCCGTCGTGTCGATGTGGATCTCGAACGCCTTCAGTAGCGTTTGGGCGGCCGTGCAGGCCTCGGAGGCCCATGATTCGACCCGGCCGGTTGCCGGAGCGGCAATCGCTTCTTCAGCTACCCCCATGGCGCGGCGAAGGCCGGCTCGCTGAGTCTGAGCACTTTCGAAGGCACGTGACGGACCAGGTGCGTCGCTCACGGCGAGCCTCCCTGCAGAGTCGAAATGAACCGGTGCGGAGCTGACGCCGGTCGACAGTGACCTCCGTCACGTCTACAAGCGTAGAGGAGGATCCTCGTGCTGAGGAGCGCTCATTGGCGGCGAATCAGCCCTTTGACGCGGTAACGAATCGCTTGGCGCGAGGGCCTCGGCGGTAAGGTTCGCCATGTTCCGGGGGGACCAATTGTCCGAAACGTCTCGGTCTTGGGAAGTCGATTCGGCGCGTGCCTGGTCGATCGCTTTGGCCGGCTTGATCACGAATGCCACTTGTTGGGGCACGATCTTCAGCTTCGGGGCTTTTCTCGACTCGATGAAGAAGGATTTCGGCACGAGTCTGGGCGCGACCGCCTTGATCTTTGCGTTGCCGACCTTCGTCCTTTTTGTGTTCGGCGTCGTCACGGGGCCGCTTGCGGACCAGTTCGGGCCCCGCCGTCTGGTCTTGTGCGGCGCTGCCCTGATGGGCGCCGGGTTGTTCATCACCTCGCGCGCCCCGAACCTGCCCGTGGCGGTGCTGGCCTACGGGCTGGGGGTCGGCCTCGGGGTGGCGTGCTACCTGGTGCCGGTGGCCGCCTGCGTCGGCGGTTGGTTCGTTCGCTACCGGGCGATCGCTCTCGGGCTGTCGGCGTCCGGCATTGGGTTCGGCACCTTGCTCCTGGTGCCCATCGCCGAGTGGATGATCGACAGCTTCGGGTGGCGGACCGCCTACGTGGTGCTCGCGGTGGCGTGTACTGCCTCGCTGGTGCTCATGGCGGCGGTGGCCGCTCGGCCGCCGAATGCCGTGCCGGCCGGTCGCTTGTCGGTGAGCCGTTTGCGGCAAGCGGCTGCCCTCGGTCCGTTCGCGCAGCTCTACTTCGGGGGCTTTTTCCTCTCGTCGTCGCTGTACGTCCCATTCGTGTTCCTCGTGCGCTATGCGACCGACCACGGCATCAGCAAACGCTCAGCTGCGCTGCTGCTCAGCGTGCTGGGCGCATCGAACATCCTCAGTCGGCTGGTCACGACCGGTCTGGCGCGGCGGGTGGGCGCAGTCCGGATGTTCATGGCCTGCGTCAGCCTGTTGCCGCTCGGGTTCGTGCTCTGGCTTTCGTCTGGGAGCTCGTACGCGGCCTTGGCGCTGTTCGCCGTGATGCTCGGGATCAGTCATGGCGGGTATGTGGCTCTCAGTCCTGAGGTGACGGCGCAATTCTTCGGTGTCGCCAACCTGGGGACGGTGCTGGGCGCGCTGTGGACGGCGTCGGGCGTGGCGGGTCTGTTCAGCCCAGTGCTGGCGGGCCAGCTGATCGACGCCGCGGGCTATTCCACCACGATCATCGTGGCCTTTGGCGCTGCGACCCTTGCGGTGCTGGTGCAGCGGACGCTTTGGACGAAAGCCCGGGACCTTCAACCGGTCTCAGGCTGAGGCATTTCTGCCGTCTTGGGACCTCACACCTGGTGGTGGTTTGCGCACTCTTCGTGAGGTCAAGTCGAGCGAGCCAGTGGTTTCGCCGTCGACGCCAGTGGTGCAGCGAATCGACGTCGAATCGCTGCGTACCATCGGAATGTGAAGTGAAGCTCCTGCTCAGACCATTTTTTGAGTTTCGCCGGGCGAAATCAAAGATCGCCCGGTCGACTATGGCCGAAACTGCAACGCCCGCGGCCCCAGCCGGGCCCCCTGCGACGCCGTCTGATGGGCCAGCTCCACCCACTCGCACACCATTGCCCGAGTGTCTCGCGGGTCGATCATCTCTTCGATCTGGAACTTCGACAGCGGCCCCAATGGCCCCCGGGCGCTTTCGATGCGCGCGTTCAGCTCGGCTCGTAACGCCGCGGGGTCCTCCGCCTCGGCCAGCTGGCGCTTGTACGCCGCCTCGATGCCACCCTCCGGCGGAATGCCGCCCACGTCCGCGGCCGGCCACGCCACGCGCACCGATGGCCGCGCCTGCGGCGTGGCGTAGTTGTTGCCGGCCACGCCGAAGCTGCGCCGCATCACCACTGTGAAGATCGGCACGCTGACCTGCGCGAACGCCACCATCCACTCACCACCCCGGCGAATGGTGCCGGCTACCTCGTGCTCGAGCCCCACGGCGAAACCGGGGTTGTCGACGAGATTCAGGATCGGGATGTGGAACAGGTCGCAGAGGTCCAGCTGCCGTTTCAGCTTGTCGCACCCATCCGCGGTCAGCGCCCCGCCGTTGACATGCCGGCTGTCCGAGGCCAACACCCCCAGCGGATGGCCGTTGAACCGTACAAAGCCGGTGATCTGATCGGTGCCCCACAACGGACCGATCTCGAAGAACGACCCCTCATCCGCCATCAGCTCGATAGCCCGGCGCATGTCGAATGTGGTCGTACGGCTCCGGGGGATCAGCGTGAAGAGCTCTTCGTCACGCCGGTCCGGGGGATCGGCGGGATTCGCGGGCAACACGGGCGGAGGCTCGAAGACGCTCGACGGCAGGTACGACAGAAACCGCTTGGTGAGCTGTGCCGCTTCCTCTTCTGTCTCCGCCAGATTGTCCACCGAGCCGTTGCGGCAATGGATGTGCCACCCGCCGAGATCTTCCTTGGTGATGTCGTAGCCCATGGCATGGCGGACGACCGGCGGCCCGGCCACGAACAGCTGGGCGATGTCCCGCACCATGACGGCGAAATGACCCAACACCGCCTTGGCGGCGCCGATGCCCACCACGCTGCCCAGCAGCATGTTCACCACCGGCACCGTGCTCAGCTGTTCGGTGTACTCGGTGCTGCCCAGGTGACCGGGCAGGAAGGAGCCACCGCCGCCGGCCACCCGCGGCCGGCCCGCGGTGATGGCGCCCGAGCTCTCCTTCGCGGCGCTCTCGCCCTCGTTCCTCTGTTCGGGCACCATGGCGGCCACGCTGCCGCCGCCCGACGATCCGTCCAGCAGCCGTATCGAGGGCACCCGCAACTGCATCGACAGGCGGTCGAGATAGAAGCTCTTCGCCCCGATCGCGCCATCGGCGTGTCCGCCCCGAGATGTGAAGTCATCCGCGCACACCACCGCCGGTCGGCCATCGATCCTTCCGCGGCCACCGACGTGGTTGGCGGGCGTGAACGCGGCGATCCCGCCATCGCTGTCGTAGGAGGCAAAGCCGGCGACGCTGCCCACCTCTCGGAACGATCCCTCGTCCAGCAGCAGCTCGATCCGCTCGCGACAGGTCAGCTTCCCGCGGTTCCGCTGTCGCACGACGCCCGGCTCATCGGAATCCGGCGCCAGCCGTTCGGCGGCCAGGCGCTGCAAGGTTTGGACTTCTTCCAGCACGGGCGCCCACGTGTCGCCGCCGACTCCGGAGGCCGAAGCCCGACGCCCGCCTTCGGCATCTCCCGGCGTGACCACCGCCAGCACCTGCCCGGCGGCGACCGACTCACCGGGATGCAGAGCTTGCACGGCCGCCACCGTCCCCGAACAAGGCGCGGTGACCAACGTTTCCATCTTCATGGCGCTGACAACCAGCATCGTGTCGCCGGCGGCCACGATGTCGCCCTCGCGGACGCGAACCTCGACCACGGCGCTGGCCATGGGGCACTCCACCGCCACCTGATCGGGTCTGACCTCCAGCCGCGGCACCCCCGAGAACGCGTCCGCGGCGGCCGACACCGGCACGCCGTTTCCCCGCACCGGTGCGATGGCCGTCGCCTGCTCGGCGAGAAAAGCCACGGCGGCGCTGCCATTCGAGTTGCCAGAATGGGCTGAAGTAGCACTGGTGAGATCGGCTGAATGATCCGCCAGAAAGGTCGTCCGGGCGTTGCCCTCGCGCACCACGGGATGCGACAGGATCGCTCGCAGCTGCGGAAGATTTGTGGGCAATCCGCCGATGTGGAACTCATCCAATGCCCTCAGCGAGCGGTCGACCGCAGAGGCGAAGGAACCGTTGAAGCTGGACGAGCAGATGACCTTGGCCAGCAGCGGATCGAACTGTGGTGGGATGACGTAGCCGAGATAGCCGCACGCATCGACGCGCACGCCGGCACCGGACGGCTCCTTGTACGCGGTGATCGTGCCTGGTCCGGTGGCAACCACACGGGCTTGAACGGCGAAGCCCCGCGGTTCTCCGACGGCGTCCTGATCGGCCAGTCCCAATGAGTCCAGCGATGCCCCCGCCGCAATCTGGAACTGCGCCTCGACGATGTCGATCCCGGTCACCTGCTCGGTGATGGTGTGTTCGACCTGAATGCGTGGATTGCATTCGATGAAGAAGTGCGCGCCTGTCTCCGGGGACACGAGGAACTCGACCGTCCCCGCGTTCACATAGTCGGCAGCTTTCACCAGCTTGATGGCGTCCGCGAGGATCCGTGCCCGCAACACAACATCGAGCGTCGGTGCCGGCGCGACCTCGATGACCTTCTGGTTGCGCAGCTGAATCGAGCAGTCGCGCTCGTGCAGATGTACGACGTTGCCCTGCGAGTCGGCCAGAATCTGCACCTCGATGTGGCGGGGTGCCGGGATCAGCGATTCGACAAAAACCGAGGCGTCGCCGAAGGACGCTTGCGCCTCGCTGCGACACCGATTGACGGCCTCGTCCATGTCCTCGGCGCGCTCCACCACCCGCATGCCGCGCCCGCCGCCACCGGCCGACGCCTTGAGCATCACCGGATAGCCCACCTCGGCGGCGACCGCTCGGGCTTGATCGGCCGAACGAACCCGCTCGGGGCTGCCAGGCACGATGGGGATACCAAGCGAATGTGCCAGCGACCGGGCCCGCACCTTGTCACCGAACAACGCCAGTGCAGCCGGCGACGGGCCAATGAATGCCACGCCCTGCGCCTGGCACATCTCCGCGAAGCTTGCGTTCTCGGAGAGGAAGCCATAGCCCGGATGCAGGCAGTCACAGCCAGTCCTCTTGGCGATGCCCACGAGGGCTTCGGCGTCCAGATAGGAGCCGACCCCCGAGGCTCGCTGTCCGTTGGCGCCGATCGCATGGGCTTCGGTGGCGAACCGGGTATGCAACGACAGTTCGTCGACCGGGTCAAACACCGCGACGGATTCGAGGCCCAGCGCCGAAGCCGCTCTGGCGATGCGTATGGCGATCTCGCCGCGGTTGCCGATCAGAACCCGATTGTGCAGACCCATCTTTGCCCCCCTGCTGGCGACGCTCCTACCGGCCTCGGGAGCGCCGAGCCGAGACTGATGCAGCCCGGGTCGGTCTGTCCAACTGCGAGCGGGTCGACCTCCCTCGTTGCCAGCTCCTGGAGGCGCTGCTCAGAGCGCCGGGCCGTCCGGATAGTTCCCCGCTGGAGGAGGCATTCCGGGCAGGGGATCCTCGACCACACGCGCCTCAACCGCCACGACGGTCTCAGTGACGACCGACTCGGTCACGACTGCGGGGCCTGGCGGCAGCAGGCTCACAACGATTGGCGGCGACGTCGGGGCCCGCCGCATCGAGGAGGTCTCCACCGTGCGTTGCACCAGGACGGTTCCCGGCTCGGCTGCATCGCAGAGACGCGAGGCCAGATTCACCACCGCGCCCACGTAGTCGTCATCGCAGAGAATCGCCGGCCCGGCTGTCACCCCGCCGCGCAGCAGCAGCTTGCCTTGGCCGTGGTGCTCCTTGCCGGCGGCGAGTACCGCTTGGAGCATCGTCTCCAGATCGAGCGCGACCAAGAGCGCACCGTCTCCCAGCCACTTGTCCACCCGGGTGCGATGGCGCAGCGTTGCCACCCGCAGGATGCGGCGCAGAGTCGTCAACTCGGCCAGCGCGGCCAGGTCGCCGTAGGTATCGACAAAGGTCGTGAAGCCGCACAGGTCCAGAAAGCCGAAGCTACGGGTGACCCGTGGCGGAGCATCGCTGAACTGGGCGGTGGACGTGCCGGTGGTCGGCAGATAGTGCACGCCTGATGATTCACCCACGGATGCAACACCCCAGTCCTCATCCTGCCGCACCGTGCGGGATCGATGCGGCCAAGGTGAGGGCACGCTACCCCAGACCTCGCTAGATATACCAAGCAGGTGAGGTCCAAGGAGATGAACTGAGGGCGGCGTCAGGCGGGGGAGGGGGTCGGGATGCTGCTTCGGAACGGTCTGCCGGTCGGGCCCCGACGGGCGAGGCGCAGCACGCGCAGCAAGGTGGGTGGCTTCATCAGCGACGGCGGCGCAGCCACGAGCCCCTGCACGTCATAGAGCTTCGCGGCGGTCCGCACATCGTGCTGCGCGGCGATCACCACCCTGCGGACATAGCGGTTGATCAGGTCGGTCCCGCGTGGCTTGGCGCCCGTCGTGTCGGCGTAGCTGAAATCGCCACCGGCGGCGATCGCCCAGGGGTTGGCGATGACCTTCCTGGCCTGTTTGTAGAACGAGCGCCACAAGTCGGGTGCGTCGAGGCCGTGCTTCTGGATGCAGGCACCCAACGCAGCCGCCTGCTGAGCCGCGGAGCTGATGCCCTGCCCGTAGACGGGATTGAAGCTGCAGATCGAATCTCCGAGGGCCACGAACCCGGCCGGGTGGCGCTCGAGCTTGTCGAAGCGGCGCCACTGGTTGGACGGGAAACGATGCAGGACGGCCGGCGCCAGCGGCTCTTCGTTGCGCACGATGTCGACGATGTCGTCCGTCGGGAGGCCGGCGGCAAAGGTTGCGAACCCGGCATCGTCGGTGGGCGGGTGGTCACCGTGGCATCCGGCCAATGTGACGATCCAGCGGTCTCCCTCGATGGGGAAGGCCACTGCCATTCTCTTCGAATCGGCGGGGTCGCCAATGCTGATGATCCACGTCCGGTCGGGCAGTCGTCCCGGGGTGCGGCGGTAGAGCCGGCTGCTGTAGGTCAGGTCTATGTAGACCTGGTCCATCGCAGGTGGCTCGTAGGACAGGCGCTCGAGCCACCGGCTCGCTTGCGACCCTCGCCCGCACGTATCGACAACGATGTCGGCCGTGAGTTCCGTCAGGATGCCGTCACCCTCGCCGACGTCGACTGCCACGCCGCACACCCGGCCGTTACGGACCTCTAGATGACGTACCGCTCCCCTCGTGATGCTGACATTGGGCAGCCCTTCGACTCTGGCCCGGACGCCGCGTTCGAGGTACGGGCGTGAGAAGAACGTGGCCTCCGGCGCCTCGGGAACGCCGACCCGATAGCCGCCGCACTGCCACCACCGACCGTCCGGCGAGGTCACGCGCTGGGCCCCACCGGCGATGAGCTCCTCGATGAGTCCCGGGAACAGGTCGCGGATGACCTGCTCGCCCGCAGGAAGAAGACCATGCGCGTGGCGGCCTTGCGGAACGCCTTTGCGGGGATCGGGGCCGTCCGGCAGATCGTCCCGGTCGATGATGGTGACGCTCCCCACGTGGTCGGCCAACACCCGGGCAGTCAGAAGCCCCGCCATGCTCGCGCCCACCACCACCGCACGATGCTGTGCTGCCATGACCCCTCCATCTCCTCGGCGCACCCGGTCTTCGGCTGCCAGGGCCTGGGTGGATCAGTCGCACCGACCCATGGCTCAGATACCGAACTGCAAGCGGATCAGCTGGCCGCCCGGAGTCGCCCGGATCTGCACCAGGTCGCACAGCTGGTTCATGAGCCACAGACCGCGGCCCGCCGGGCTCTTGGCACTGGGCTTCACCCGGCCGGCCAGGGGATCGGAGATGCGACCCCGATCGCAGATCTCGCAGTAGAACGTCCGGTTGTCGCTCCAGAGCGACACCTCACCGAAGCCGCCCCCGTGGCACACGCTGTTGGTGATGGCCTCGCTGACTGCCAGGGCAACGTCGCCCAGCCGTTCTGGCCCGACGCCGCCAGCGGCGGCCGCCTCGACTGCTCGGTTGCGGACCCATGCCAATGAGCCACGGTCGAACGTCACAGCTTCTACGCCCATGGGAACCGGGGGCAGCGGTGTCTCGAGCCAGGCGGGAATCCCGCCGTCATAGCTGCCACTGGCGTGGCGGACACCCGGTCCGCTGACATGCGGATGATTTCGATGCGCTTCCTCAATGACCCTGGCGTCGAGCGAGGAGACGTCATAAGGGCACAACAAGGTGAACCCGAGAGCGTTGGCGAAGGCCAGATTCAGCAGGGCCTCATGGCGCCCGCACTCGACGAGCTCCTCGTCCGTGCGGCCGAGCCAGATTGGCTCACCGATGCCGCGTGCCGGCCGGCCGGGTGCGGCGTTGGTCTGCACGAAGTCGGCCCAAGCGGGAATGATCCATGCCGGGTTACGCCCCATCTGGTCCATGGCCGAGAACTGCAGCCGCGCACTGGCTGTTCGAGCGAAATGGCTGCGGAGCATCTCGAGCCTCGGCATCGGCACGGCGACGAGGACAGGCTCGCCTGCCGCCAATCCCTCCTCGATGAACGGAACGGTACCGGCCAGATAGTCGTCGTCGTTCCCGTAGAAGAACGCTTGGTGGACGAACGGCGTCATGGACACCAGACGCTTGGCGTCGGTGGTCATGAACCCGTCCGGAGAGCGGACGTTGGCCGGAGCCCAGCACTGCAACTCGAGCCGCGTGCGCGCAGGCCGGAGTGTCGCGCAGCAGTAGAGCCGCGATCCGTGACCTGCAGCATCGGGAAGATAGTAGCCAGCGGGCGCGGACGGAACCGCCCTGGGCGACAAACGCCCTTCTGCCGAGAGCTTCGGCGCATCGCCGACTCGGTCACCAGGCAGTTCCGCGGCGGCGACATGCTGCTCCGGCGGCCGTCGATAAGTACGACGCCAGTCAGACGCTCAGAGGCATCCCCCGTAGCTCTCCGCGGGGGAATTCGGCCGCTGCGCGGGCGACGACACGTGGCGCTCGTGGTCGTGGCCGGGGCCGGATTTCTCGCGCGAGTGACACGCCATTTCTCGCGCGAGTGACACGCCGGCCAGATGCTGTTCACCTTCGGCTGTCAGCCTGGAGCGGTACGTGGCGGCCGAGCATCCGAGGAACCCATGTCGAGCTTCTCACCCAGCCCGCTCGGGCGTGCGGCGAATCGGGATGGTGACGCCCGTCTGGCGATCGTCGTCGCAGCCCGGGTTCAGCCGGAGGCGGTGGTCCGAGCCGTCCTCGATCTGGGGCTGGTCGTACCGGCATGTGTCGACCCACCGCCTCTGCTGGTGGTGACCGTGCCGGAGGCCACGCGCAGCTACTTGCAGATGGCCCTCATCGACGAGACGCTGGCGGGTGCCGGGTGGTGCGGGCCGCCCGTCGTCGAGCCCGTCGACCCGGCTACCGCGCAGCGCGGCTTGTCCTGCGTATCGGCAGCCCAGACCTCATTTGGCTGGGCGCTTGGGCCGCTGGCCGATCCGGCGAGACGAGCGAAAGCCGCCAGGCTGCCGACCTCGGCTGTTCACGGCCTGTCGCCAGGGGGTAGAAGTTCGGTATGGACGAGCCAGACAGCGCGGCCGGGGAGTGCGGTAGCCGCGTGCGGAACAACGCCGAGCGGTCCCGCTATGAACTGGTGATCGACGGTCGGGTCGTGGGCATTGCGGACTACTGGATCCGCGGCGACACGGTCATCTTCCCCCATACGGAGATCACGCCGCCCCTCCGTGGCGGCGGTCTGGGTGACGAACTGGTGGGGGCCGCCCTGGCCGATGTTGCTCGCAGCGGGCGCGACGTCCAGCCGCTGTGCTGGTTCGTCGCTGAGTATCTCGACGCTCACCCGGATGTACTGTCGGTCTGATCTCACCCTTTTACTTGCAAATGGCTGTGACAGGGTCCAGCAAATTACCCGGTTGACGGCACGTTGAAACCGGCCGACCGGAGGCCTTTGTTCACCTGCTGCACCGCATCTGCGTGGTTTCAAGTGGCATTATGAACACCGAGTTTCGGCTCTCTGGACGCCGGGCATCGGTACAGGGTGCGTATAGGTTTGGTCCTTGGCGGAGGCGGCGTGGTTGGCGCTGCATACCATGCAGGTGCCCTCACAGCGCTGGAAAACGACCTCGGATGGGACCCCCGTGACGCCGACATCATTGTCGGCACATCGGCCGGTTCAATGGTCGGGGCACTTCTTCGCTTGGGTGTTGCGGCCAGTGATCTTGCAGCCCACACGGTCGGTGCCGTGCACGCGGCGACGCATCCGCTGGTGACCGAAGGGTTCATTCCCAGCCGGGAGGTTCCGCCCCCGCCGGTCACCGGTTGGGGGCGATGGCCACGTCCGGCCGGATTTGCATTGTGGTCGCGGTGGCTCACGCGGCCTTGGTCGGTCGGTCCGATGGGTGCGATGGCTGCTATGGTGCCCGACGGGGTCGTGCCATTGGCGCCGTATCTGGGCTATCTCGACTCCTTTACGCGAGGCAGTTGGCCGCGCAAGGCTCTCTGGTTACCGACGGTATCCCGGCGGACCCTGCGGCGTGTGGTCTTCGGCCGAAACGACCTGCTGGCCCCGCTTTCCGCTGCAGTTGCTGCCTCGTGCGCCATACCGGGTTACATGGCACCGGTACGGATCGGGCGCGATCGTTATGTCGACGGCGGTGTGCATTCGCCCACCAATGCCGATGTTCTGCGGCGTGAGCAGCTCGACCTTGCCATAGTCCTTTCACCCATGTCGGCCGAACGAGTCAGCGGATTTGGGACCGAAGCAGCCTTTCGCCGCTATGCCGACCATCTCCTGCGAGCTGAAGTACGCAAGCTCCAGGGAGCCGGCACCCGTGTGGTCGTGCTGGCTCCCGGCCGCGGCACACTCCGATACATGGGGGCTGACTTCATGAGCGACGAGCACCTCGTGGAGATCGTCCGAGAGTCGTTCCTCGACACCGGTCGACAGCTGCTGCGGCCGAGGAGCCGAGACGTCTTCACTCCGTTGTCGCGTCAGCTGCGGCTCGCGGCGTAGCAAGTATCCCGGCGCCTCGTTACACGTCCAAACGATGGACCCATTCTAACGACGGACCCATTCTCTCGAGGCAGGCAACGTCTCCAGAGACCAGCCGATGTGTCGCGCAGCCGCTGTGTCAAGGAGCGAGTCGGTAGAAGTTGCTTTTGTACCCGTGACGCGCGGCTGTCGCCGCCCACCTCTCACACTTCGAGGGCAGACGGCGACAGCAGCGGCTCGTCAGCGCTTGGCGGTCGTCCTCTTGGACGAACGGCGACCGGACCTCGTCGTGGTCCTGGTCTCGGCACCAGCCTTGCTCTTCATCTCGGAGATCTGCTCGCCGAGCTGGCGCCATTCCTCTCTCGGCATGGCTCCCTTGAGCTCGGGAAGGATCTCGCTCTCTTCCTCGCTGACGTGATGACCGATGCCTCCGCTGAGCATCTCGACCGCTGCGCCGAAACCGGGCTTGCTCACGAGCTCGACCATTTTCTGCAGCCCTTCTCGCGCCAAGCCATGCTCGATCTCGGCCTCTTCCTCGTCCTCGCGGCCCACGTACTGGGCGACGAGCGGATAGAGAAGGCGCTCCTCTATCTCCATGTGGAGCGTGAGCTCCGTTTGCAGCTTCTGGGTCAGCTCCTCACGTTCGCGGCCTTCGTCCATCTCTGGCAAGGTGTTGAGCATTCGCTTTACTTCGCGATGGTCTGCTTTGAGCATCGTCATGGCGTCAGCCACGGTGTCCTCCTCGGTCCAAACATGCATTTGTCGTCGGTTAGCACCGACTATTTGGCGATGGTTTCAGTACCGACCATTTGGCCTCAGCGTCCGTACCGACCATCGGCGGCTTGTACCCGGCGCACCTTCGATCTATACCGGCAATTGCGGGCCCAGTGGCAGATCGCTGCGCCTCATCCGCTCGGTTGGCGCTCGCCTTCTGCGGCTTTGAGGCTGGTGAGACGTTCGAGCGAGGAGCGCAGGATTCGTGAGATGTGCACTTGGCTCACGCCCACGCTCTCGGCAATCTCGCGTTGGGTCCATTCCTCGAAGAAGCGCAAATGCAACACGACGCGCTCACGCGCCGACGCACCGTCGAGCAGTTGGCTGATGACCACGCGATCGAGACGAGCATCGAAGCGCTCATCCGTCCTAGCCAATTCGGACAACTCGCCTTCGCCGCTGTTGGAGTTCTCCGCGGCGAGCAGTGAGCCTGCGGTCCGAGCCTGCCCGACATCCAGCGCTTCCACCGTCTCTTCGATCGTGCAACCGACATCCACCGCCAGCTCCGCGACTGTCGGCGATCGCTGCAGCTGGTGACTCAGTCGTTCGTAGGCGGCGCGCACCAGCAGGAAGCGATCCTTCACGCCTCTGTTGACATGGACCGCCCAGGTCTTGTCCCGAAAATGGCGCCGAAGATCACCGCGAATGGTGATGGCGGCGAATGCGGCAAAGGTGGGCCCGTAATCGGGGTCATAGCGGTCTGCAGCTCGCACTAGACCGAGCAGTGCGACTTGCAGAAGATCTTCGTCCGGTATGTCACTACCATCAAAGCCGCGTAGTACTGCGCGAGCCAGATTTCGGTGATTCTCTACCAACTCATTCCGGATCCGACGGTCAGCTGTCTGACGGTACGCGCGAAACCGATTACGCGTCTCTTCGTCTGAGTACCGGGGTTTGTGGGTATGAGCGCGGGAGTCGGGCCGCATGGCGCTCTTCCGACCTCACTACGTTTCCCAACGGGGCTCATTGGACCGGTCGAACGGCTGCTTTTCAGCCATCGTGGTCAGCTTGCCCGCTTGGCCTAGAAGTTAATCCCCGCTGAGGTAGAAGTAAATCACCTACCCCTTACCGACCTCCTCCTCGAGCCAACGTCCAGTTCTTCGTAGCAGAACGAGCACCGAGCGTGGCCATTTTCGGCCAGCAAAAGAGCAGGTTCATCCCGGGCTGGGCTGGGTACGACGGGCGCAGCCACGCTCGGACACAGCTTCTTCGGAGGCGATGTGGAGCTCCGAGGCCGGGGCGATACCGATCCGCACCACCGACACCAGTGCGAGGCCGCCTGACATGGAACTTGGTTACACGCTCTCCTCAGAGGAACACGGGCCCGCCCGCCTTGTGGAACTGGCCGCCAAGGCGGAGGACGTGGGGTTCGACTTCGTCTCCATCTCGGACCATTACCACCCCTGGCTGTCCGAGCAGGGGCACGCATCCTTCGTGTGGGGCGTACTCGGCGCCATCTCGAGGGCGACCAGTCGGATCGGGGTGGGCGTCGGTGTGACCTGCCCCATCATCCGGGTCCATCCGGCGATCGTGGCGCACGCCGCGGCGACGACGGCGTGCCTGCTGCCAGGGCGCTTCACACTCGGTCTCGGGACCGGGGAGGCGCTCAACGAGCACATCACCGGGCAGCGCTGGCCGCCGGCCGATGTGCGACTGGAGATGCTGGAGGAGGCGATCGGCATCATTCGCCAACTCTGGACCGGCGACAACATCAATCACCACGGCCGCCACTACACGGTGGAGGACGCCCGCATCTTCGACCATCTGTCCGATCCCGTGCCGATCGTCGTGTCCGCCTTCGGCCCGCAGGCCGCGGCTCTGGCGGCACGCTGCGGTGACGGGATCTGGGCCACCGGCCCGGGGAAGACGTTCGCCGACTACGAGCATGCCGGCGGGCGTGGCCAGCGATGGACCCAGCTCACCATGTGCTGGGCCCGCAGCCGGGACGAAGGTGTGCAGACCGCCTTCCGCTACTGGCGTAACACTGCCGTACCCGGGCAGCTCAGCCAGGACCTGCCGACCGTCTTCCACTTCGAGCAGGCGACCTCGATTGTCACCAAGGACATGGTCGCCGACAGCGTCCCGTGCGGGCCCGACCCAGCGCCGATCCTCGAATCGATCGAGAAGGCCCGCCAGGCCGGCGCAGATCACATCTATCTGCACCAGATAGGCCCGGACCAGGACGGCTTTTTCGACTTCTACCAGTCGCAGCTGCGACCGGCTCTGCAGAGCGGGGTCGGCTCCGGGTCGAGGTGAACGACAGAGGACCGCCGCTCGGCCGCCAGCTCATGGCCGGCGTCCAGCGCCCCGCGCTGAGTGCAGGTCTCGAAGATTCTCGCAGTGCCACGCCGGGTAGCTGACTGAGGTGCCCGCAACGCAAGCCGAACCGCTCCTGGTGTCCCTGAAGGTCGTCGCTGCCGCGCTGCGGGAGGCGGGTGTTCCTTTCGCCCTCGCAGGTGGACTCGCCGCATGGGCGCGGGGCGGGCCGCCGACCGAGAAGGACATCGACTTGCTG
>JAXDQG010000572.1:0-3256 GCA_034667945.1 Acidimicrobiia bacterium
CTCCGGTAAGCAGGCACCAAGCGGCATCGCCGACCCTGCTGCCACGGCCACTCCCCTGACCGTGCCGGCCTGGTTCCCCTCCGGCTTTGCCGCCCCGTCCGGCTCCGTCGTCATCGAGGCCATCGACACCGCTGCCGACGGCGTGGGCGCTTCGGTGACCTGGAAGGTCCCAGGCACCTTCGACCAGGTCGTGACCCAGGTGCGCAACACGTTGAACAGTCTGGGTTGGCGGCCCGTGGACACGACCGAATCCAACGAGGGCGGGTCGCGACGCACCAGCTTCTTCGTCGAGAACTCCCAGGTCTACGCAGCTCGGATCTTCCAAGACCCGTCGCTCAGCGGCGTGCGGCTCACCGTTGAGCTGCCCCAGCGCTGACCTCGCAGGCGCTGGACAACGTGGGGCGACGCCGAAGGGTCACGACGACCGTGCCAGCGCCTCCAACGCGTCCGGCAACTGGCCGAAGTGGTCGAGCCGCACAACCCGATGGTTCAACTCCTCGGGCAGCTCGGCATGCTCGAAGGCCCATGTCACCTGGTACGGGATGTAGACCGCTCGGCCCCCAACCTCCACCGCCGGCAGCACATCGCTCCGCATGCTGTTGCCAACCATCACGAAGCGAGCCGGGTCGATCCCATAGCGACCAAGCACACGCTGGTAGTCCACCGGGTCCTTCTCGGCCACGATCTCGACGCCGGCGAATCGCTCACCCAGACCGGAGGCGGCCAGCTTGGCCTGCTGATGGAACAGGTCGCCCTTGGTGATCAGCACCAGTGGATACCGCTCGCAGAGCTCGGCTGTGACCCGGTCGACATGCTCGACGAGCTCCACCGGGTGATCGAGCAACTCCTTGGCGCAGTCGATGATGCGCCGTATATCGCGGGCCGGAATGCGCTCGCCGGTCAGCTCTATCGCCGTCTCTATGGTCGACAGAGCGAAGCCCTTCACCCCGTAGCCGAACAGGCGGAGGTTGGCCCGCTCGGTCGCCAACAGGCGCTGGTCGAACTCGGCCCCCTGCACAAAGGGCGCCAAGAGCTCACGGATGCGTTGCTGGGTCAGCTCGAAGTGGATCTCGCTGTGCCACAACGTGTCGTCCCCGTCGATGCCCACGGCCTGCACGCCCCCGCCTTCCCTCGGCAGGGCGGAGCGCAACCGGACGAGGTCGGCTCGGTCGTGAGAGGGGACAGCCACGCAGATCCTCCGATGAAAGGTCCTGCGGAGAGGGTCTCCCGGACGCTCCCGCCCTGGCCGAGCAGGAAGGTCGCAACCGCTCGGACCTCACCGCGACACAATGCCTTGCGCCAGGCGCTCCATGATGACGTCGAGATGGGGACTTGGCGCGCCGGCCGGACTTGGGCTTGCACGTGGCGGCCCGTGGCACGATCTCGCCATGTGGTCGATGCTGCGCCGACAATGGTCCGCCTCGACCGACCGCGTGGCGCTGGTGCCCGAGCGGGGTGAGCCGGTGACCTACGGCCAGCTCGATCGGCTGGTTGGGCGGGCCGCCGACTCCCTCAGCGGCGCCGGTGTCGATCAGGACACACGCGTGGCCGTGGCCCTCCCATCGGGCCCCGACCTGGTGGTGACGGTGCTGGCGGGCCTGGCATGCGGCGCCGATGTGGCCCTGCTGAACACTCAGTGGTGGCCTCGCGAACTGCGGGCCGCCTTCGAGGTGGCCCAGCCCGACCTGGTACTGACCACCGACGACCTCGCCCCTGGAGCGCGCGACCTTGCCCCCGTGATCTCGCTGCCGACAACCCGACGCGACGAGCCGCCCGCCTGGTCGACTCTCCGCCTGAGGACTGCCGTGGCTGCTGGAGCGGGGACCGCGGGAAGTGGGCTGACGTGCTTCACCGCGGGCGTGTGGAGCGAGCCACGACCCGTCCACTTCTCTGACGAGCAGCTGCAGGCGGCTTGGGCCACTCCGGCCGACGAGCCGCCCGAGACCACGCTGTTCACCGTCGACGCATCTACCGCGGCGGCCTTGCGGGCGATCACGGTCACGCTGGCCAGCGGCGGCACAGCCCAATTCACCGAGCGCTGGGCGCCCGGCCGGACAGCCCGTCGTCTGGCCCGGGGCGACGCGCACAGGCTCTGGGCGACCGGCCCGCAGCTGAACCAACTGGCGTGCCTGGTGTCCGCCTCGACCCGCTGGCCGGGACTGGTACACATCGACGCGGTTGCCGGCATGCTGCACCGCTCCTCCGCGATCCGGCTCGCGAGCGCCTCCCTGGCCCGGGTCGCTACCGCCTTCACGGTGACCGAGGCCGGCGGAGCGGCTGCCAGGCGAGATCATTACCCAGCCGAGCGCCACCATCCCCTCGATGTCGGACCGGCCGTTGCGGGCCTGTCCGTCGAGGTGCTCGACGAGCGCTGGACACACGTGGGCACCGGTTGCGTCGGCCGCCTGCAGCTTCGTGGTTCGGGGCTCGGCACAGCGCCCGTCGGCCCTTCCCCCTCCGGCCAAGGCGGCCCCGGCCCCGTCCTGTGCACCGGGGATCTCGGGCGGCTGGCGGAAGACGGCAACCTTCACCTGATGGGCCGCGAAAGCGACCGCTTCCAGTGCGGCGGCCACCTCGTCTGGCCCGCGCTGGTCGAACTCGCGCTGGCCGGCCACCCTGGCATCTCAGATGTGGCGGTCGTGCCCCGTCCAGATCCCGACCTGGGCTCGGTGCCGGTGGCCGTCACCGTGCCGGCAAACCCGGAGGAGCCGCCTTTCCTCCTTGATCTGAAGGACCGACTTGCCGACCTACCGCCCTCCTCGCGCCCGCGGGCACAAGCGGTGGTCGAACGTCTGCCCCTGACGGGCGGCGGGCAACTGCACCGGCGGATGCTCGCGTACGAC
This sequence comes from Acidimicrobiia bacterium, assembly GCA_034667945.1. GTDB lineage: Bacteria > Actinomycetota > Acidimicrobiia > Acidimicrobiales > CAIXPF01 > JAXDQG01. The sequence continues at coordinate 2,844 of JAXDQG010000572.1, forward strand.
GAAGTCGCCCGCTGACGTTTCGCTAGCGCGTACAACCCTCGGTGACGTGGTCGTGGGGCGCCACTGCAGACGCGACCCGCTGGACATCGCGCTAAAAGTTGGGCGACAACCACTCACCATGAGGTTTCTCTATCACCCGAAGGTTTGATCTCGCCATGCCCGCCCGGGCTCCGCCGGACGACTGCAAATGAGAAGATCAACTTTGTTACGGAAACCATTCGAACGACTTTCTTCGCATTGTCCTGCGCTATCAGCGCTAGGATACCGAGCAACTGAACAGTCGGGCGGGATAAGGGAGGCGGGCGGTGAGTGACGGGGCCCCTCGACGAGGCATCGGCCGACCGCGTTCCATAGACCGCGACAAGATCGTCGCGGCGGCAACGGAGATCGGCATCGAGCGTCTCACGATGCGA
>JAXDQG010000573.1:0-5459 GCA_034667945.1 Acidimicrobiia bacterium
ACACGTCGTCCTGTGGCGCCTGCACCATCCACGTCAACGGCGAATCCGTGAAGTCGTGCACGATGCTGACGGTCCAGGCCGACGGCCAATCGGTCACGACCATCGAGGGCCTGGCCAAGGGCGCCCAGCTGCACCCGATGCAGCAGGCGTTCCACGAGAACCACGGTCTGCAGTGCGGTTACTGCACCCCCGGCATGGTGATGGCTGCCATCTCGCTGCTGGATGAGAACCCCAATCCGACCGAGCGCGAGGTCCGCTTGGGGCTCGAGGGCAACCTCTGCCGGTGCACCGGCTACCACAACATCGTCAAGGCCGTCCTCGCCGCCGCCGGCGCCAAGTAGGAAGGGAACCACGTGATCCCTGTTGCTTTCGACTATGCGCGTGCGGGCTCGATTGACGAAGCCCTGTCCGTGCTCGACGAGCACGGTGACGAGGCCAAGCTGCTCGCCGGCGGTCACTCGCTGCTGCCGCTCATGAAGCTGCGCTTGGCCGCGCCCTCGATGCTGGTGGACATCGGCCGCCTCAACGACTTGTCCTACATCCGCGATGCGGGCGACCACGTGGCCATCGGCGCCCTCACGCGCCACCGCGATGTCGAGATCAGTGATCTCCTGGCCAGGGACGTACCGCTGTTGGCGCACGCTGCTGGCGAAGTCGGCGACAACCAGGTCCGCCACCGGGGAACCATCGGCGGCTCAGTGTCCCACTCCGACCCGGCATCGGACCTGCCCGCCACCCTTCTGGCCCTCGACGCCACCTTCGTGGCCCGCAGCTCAAGTGGCGAGCGCACCATTGCCGCCTCCCAGTTCTTCACCGGCTTTCTCGAGTCGGCGCTCTCGCCGACCGAGATGCTGACCGAGATTCGCGTGCCGAAGATGCCCGGAGCTGGCTGGAACTTCCAGAAGTTCAACCGCCGGGCGCAGGACTGGGCGATCGTCGGCGTGGCTGCCTGGCGCAACAACGGGAATGCCGGCGTGGCCCTCGTGAACATGGGGTCGACCCCTGTGCGGGCCACCGCTGTCGAGCAGGCGCTGGCCCAAGGGGCCTCCATCAGCGATGCGGCTGCGCTGGCCGACCAAGGCAGCGAGCCCCCCAGCGATCTCAACGCATCGCCCGACTATCGGCGGCACCTGGCGAAGGTGCTGGTTCGGCGGGCGCTCGAGGCGGCCAGCTCCTGAAGTCCTTACGGCTGGGCTCGGGGATGGGGCCGCAACGGCGACCCGCTCCCGAGCCCGACCGCTACAACCCGAATCGCATTCGGCGCGACCAGCCGCATCGATCAGCGCCGGCCGTGGCCGAGTCCCTGTGCGCCGAGCTGCCACTGTTGCGGACGGTCAGCCGCCCTCGATGTACCTGGTGTGGACGAGGGGGTCGCGATGTCGTGCCGCTGCGGGCCGGGCGGCGCGACCGCGAGGAGTTCGTCGCGGCGATCTGCGACGACTGTGCCTGGCCCGATGACGCCGAGGCGCCGGCTGGGCCGATCCTGTTGTTGGCCGCGGCAGCCATCGCCGCCGCCACTGTGTGGGTGTCGAGCGCACCCGGCTCACCCTCGCGGTTGGTCAGCCTTACCGCCGCGGCTGTTTGGGCCTTGATGGTGCTGGCGTATGGCATCCGGGCGTTCAGGGCTGGTTGGACCACGAGGCGCCGCGGTCTGGCGGGCCTGCGGTCGTGGCGATGGGCGGTGCCGCCGCTCCTCGGCGCGCTGACCGCCCTGCTGGTGCTCACCGATGTGCCGGTGCGCGCCCGGTTCTCGGTCAGCCGGGGGGCCATCGAGCACGCCGTCGACGAGGCCAATCGGGCCGCCCCCGCCCCCGGCCGGGTAGGCGCCTTCGCCGGGGTGACCGTCACCTCGGCAGCCGGAGTGACCGCGGTACGGGTCTCGGGCGAATGCGGGTTCTTCAAGGTCGATGTGCCTGGCACCACGCTGCCGGCGCTCGGCAGACCGGTCGACGTCGGTGGTGGCTGGCGGGCCGGCTGCCTACCGGTGACCTCGTAATTTCCCCCAGGTGAGCCTGGCGAGGGGAGCTGCGTGGCCCGTTTGCGCCCTCGCCCGGACATGTCGGGAATGGGCCAAGTTGACATGACGATTGCGCGCCGATGGCCGCCTGCGCGGGCCTAGCATGATCCCGGCGAACGCGCTGGGACACCAATAGCCCACTGTCGGACGCCGACGCGGGTGTGGGGCCGTAGCGGACGGCATGGCGGGATCTCCTGGCGGGTACCGCGCCAGCCGGGGACGGCGAATGAGGGAGCGGGCGGTGGAGACCGAACGGCGGAAAGCGACCAGGTTCGCCTCAGCGGCGGGCGGCCGGTTCGCGGACGAGGCGCTTTCCCTCGTGCGCACCACCGGACGACGAGCGGTGCTGCGGACGCTCCACAAGGCCCAAGCCAAAGCGACCGGACGGGAGCCTTCGCCGCTGCACTGGCCCCGGACGGAGCTGGGTCCCCACTACGACGTGGTCATCGTCGGCGGCACCCTCCCCGGACTGTGGTTGGCGTGGGAGTTGGCCCGACGAGGAGATCTGCGGGTCGCCGTGGTCGAGCGCGGACTGGTCGGCTCCAGCTGGCCGAGCCGTGACGGTTCGGTGCTGAGCCCGCTGCGCCAGCCTGCCCTGTTGTCATCGATGGTGACCCGTAGCAGTCAGCTCTACGACGAGACCTACACCGAGCATGGCTTTCGGCACCGGCTGGGTCGCACGGACGTCGTGCGGCTGGCCATCGATGCCGGCGAGGTGCGCCAGCTGCAAGGCATGTTGGCCGAGCATCCTCGTGGGGCTTCGACGTTGGATCTCGCCGACCCACGGGCCGCCGCCGAGCTGGTGGCGCATCTCGATGCCGAGGCAGCCCTGGCCGCCGTGATCGAGACCGGCGTCACCACCGTCCACGCGGACGTGCTGCCCTGGCAGCTCGGAGGCGAGGCGGCGGCTCGCGGCACCGCCATGGTCGAGAGATGCGCTGTCAACGCGGTGTCCTGGATGAACGGCGCCTGGGTGCTCGAGTCGGCCCACGGCACCACCGCGGCGGGGCGAGTGGTCGACGCCACGCTGGGAGCCGAGTTGTTGGCTGCGGCAGGCGTGCCGCACGGCTGCCTGTGGCGGCGTTGGGACACCATGTACACGGAGCCGGTGCAACCGTTCCTCGATGCGCATCTGCTCGTTCAGGGTGTCGAGGTGTCGCAGACGAGACAGGGCGAGATCGCTCTGGTGAGCCCGCCGGCACCGGCGCCACCCGGACCGACCGGGCCCGGAATGGAGGCGGCAGCCGCAGCGTCTTTCGCCGCCATCCAGGCCTTGCCCGCCCTCGCTCGACTCCGGGTGGTTGCGCAGGTACCGCATGCCGAGCTTCTGGCCTCCGATGGCTTGCCGGTGGTCGGTGACCAGGGTGGGACCGCGGACGCCCCGGGCCTCTATCGCTTGGGAGGCCTGGGCCCGGACGCCGTGGCTCTCGCCCCGGCCCTGGCCGGAGCGCTGGCCGATGACCTGCTGCACGAGCATCCCCCGCCTTGGCTGGCGGCCTGCGCGCCCGAGCGCCTGGTAGGTGCTGGTCGTCGCGGAGGCGCGGCGACGGCCGGGACCATGAGGTGATGGCATCGTGCTGACCTGTTCGTTGTGCGGCAAGCGGCCGGCGAGCGAGTTCGAGCCGCTGGCGGCAGAAGGCGCGTCCCTCGAGGGGGCCGACACCGAGTACTGGTGGCATCGGCTCGGGTGCGGTCGACCGACGGTTGTGCTGCGAGCCCGCCAACTGGTGGAAGAAGTTGGTTCGATGGTTGGCTCGCGCCGGGCGGCCGCGGTGTCGGCAATGCTGTCGGCGACCGTCGCCGTAGCCGAGACCTCGCATTCGGTGCCCACGGTCGCGGCTCGCTCGGACGTGCGCGTCACACCTCCGACGCCAAAGGCCGTTGGACAAGCAAACGAGGAGGAGCTCGAGGTCCCCCAGAAGCTCGAGACTCCGGACAAGCTCGAGGCCGGCGGCCTTGCCCAGCTATCGCCGCCACCGCCCGCCCCACGACGGGTCCGGCCTCCGCGGCCCCAGTTGCCCATCCCCAAGGGAACCCAGTCACCGGTCCCCCTGCGTACCACCTTGGCCCCCGCCGAATCAGTTCCCACTTCCGGCCCCGAAACGCGATCCCCTGCGGATGGCATACGCGAGTCGTTGGGGGAGCCGTTGGACGATCGGCTCGCGGCTCGCTCGGGAGAGGAGGTCTCGTTGTGGACATCGTCGAGACGCCTCAGACGCAATGACCCGGCCGTTGCGTCGTCCGTCGTGGCGTCCCCGGCGACAGGTTGGCCAAACGCTGGCGAGGTGCATGCCTTCTCGGACCAGGCCGAAGGCGCAGAGCAGGTCGTCCTGTCGACCTCCGATCGGTACGCGGACGTCGTCGAATATCGCTACGCCCGAAGTGACGTCGTCTCGGATGCGTCGGCCGGGCCACCCGCCGGGGGAGCCTTTCCGGCCGGAAGCCATCTCGATCTCACCGACCGCCCCAGCACCGATGTCGACGAGGCCGAGCATGGCCGCTTCCGCGACCGGGCCCGGCTGGGCGGCGTGCAGCCCCAGCCCCGCCGCAGTGGTGTACCGACACCATGGCGCACCGAAGCTGGTGAGCCTCGCGAGATACAGAGCGGCCGGCGGGCTTCGGTAGCCGTAGAGACCGAGCCTGATGACCACGACGAGGTCCCGGTCGACGGCGCCCCCGTGCACGACGAGATCGAGGTCGTCGGTGACGACAGAGCTATCGACATCGGTACCGAGATCGAGGTTGTCGCCGATCGAGGCGAGGTCGAGCTCGTTGCCGATCGAGGCGAGGTCGAGGTTGTCGCCGACGAGACCAGCGCTCCGCCCCGCGATGCCGGAGACGCCGGAGACGCTCGAGGTGCCGGAGATGGCGGCAGCGCGCTGACGGCGCCACAGCTTTCGGGCATGTTCGCCCGGCCACCTCTCGAGAACGATCCCGGCGGGGCGACGCCCGGGCACGGGCATGGTTCTCCTGCCCAGCGAACCGATGGGGGCCGCGACCGATGACGAACCTGCCGAGCCCGGGTCTGCGCGCCGGATCTTCGTCGCTCGAGGTCATCGATCGCCGGTCGCCCGTTCGGTTCAGCTTCAACGGGCGGCCCGTGGCCGCGCTGGCCGGTGACACGATCATCTCGGCGCTGATGGCTAACGGTATCCGGGCCTTCGCCCAGGGACGACGGCTGCAGACCAAGCGGGGCGTGCTCACCGCCGATCGCTTCGACCCATGCTGTTTCTTGCAAGTCGACGACGAGCCCAATGTCCCTGCTGCCCATCGCCTGGTCGTCGATGGCATGCGGGTCCGTTCGCAACATGTCTGGCCCTCGCTCCGCTTCGACCTGAAAGCGATCAATCAGCGGGCGACACGGGCGCTGCGGCCACCGAGCCAACTGCGGGCCAGCACCGCGGCCGGCTTTCTGCGTCCGGCGTATCGCTGGCTGACTGCT
>JAXDQG010000574.1:0-2810 GCA_034667945.1 Acidimicrobiia bacterium
CGTTCCAGGTTCTCGTTCATCGCCGGCGACCAATCCCGCGCCGCTTCGATGCTGTTGGTCACCCTCTGCGGTTAATGCCTCTTGCGATTGGTCACCGGTTGATCACGCGGCGGGCTTGCAACCAATCAAGCCGGCCCACCCAACAGCTCTGACCCGGTGTTTGTTGTCGGGCTGGGGAGATTTGAACTCCCGACCTCTTGACCCCCAGTCAAGCGCGCTAACCAAGCTGCGCCACAGCCCGTGGGCCGACCACGATAGCCGAGTGAGCCCCGAGGCACGAACAGTGAAGGCGTCTCTGGGTTAGAGATGGCCGGCCAGCCAGGCCACGCCCTGCACGGTCCGCCAGCCGAGGTATACCGTCACACCCACGACCAGGACCCAGAAGTGCCACGGCACCGTGGGGCCCTTCTTGGGCTCGGCCAACTTCGTCCCACACGATGGGCAGGAGCCGTCTTCCTTCAGCGTGTTCGGGTTGTAGAAGCGTGCGCAGGGATCGCACCACGGCATAGCGACCGGCTACACCGGAGGGACGCCGTGGCGTCGCTCGGAGAAGTGCCTCGACTTGCCCCTCGCCCGCTCGATCCGCCGGAGCACCTCGGTCCGCAGATCGCCGAAATCCACAATGGCGTCGACCACGTTCTCGGACACCAGCCGCAGCAGGTCGACATCCGCCTCGTAGATCCGCCGCTGCTCGGCCACGAAGGCCGTCCGCTCGTCGGGGTCCGTAATGGCCTGGATCCGATTGAAGAACACCGCGTTCACGGCAGGCTCGGGACCCATCACCGCGATACGCGCGGTCGGTAGCGCCAGGGTCGCGACGGGATCGAACGCCGGCCCGCTCATGGCATAGAGCCCGGCCCCATACGACTTGCGCACGATCACCGACACCTTGGGCACCGTCGCCTCGGACACGGCAGTGATCATCTTGGCCCCGTGGCGGATGATCCCCATCCGCTCGACCTCGGTGCCCACCATGAAGCCCGGCACGTCGGACAGGAAGACGAGCGGGATGTTGAAGGCGTCGCACAGCCAGATGAAGCGAGCGCACTTGTCGGCCGAGTCGACGAACAGCACGCCGCCCTTGGCCGCCGGGTTGTTGGCCACCATGCCGACCGGGCGACCATCGAGCCGGCCCAACCCGACGATGACCTCGGGGGCGAACAGCGGCTTGATCTCGAAGAAGCTGTCCTCGTCGATCAACCCGTCGATCACGCGGTGCATGTCGTAGGCTCGTGACTCCTCGGCGGGCACCAGGTCCGCGGTGAGCGGAATGGCCGGCTGGGCCGATACGTATTCCGGCGGATCCTCCCGGAACGACTGCGGGAAATACGAGAAGAAGGCGAGGGCTTGGTCGATGGCATCGGTGTCATCGACCGCCAGGTTGTCGCCGCAGCCCGACACCGTGCAGTGCATGCGGGCGCCGCCCATCTCTTCGAGCGTCGCAACCTCGCCGATCACCATCTCGGCCATCCGAGGCGAGCCGAGATACATCGAGGCGTTGCCATCCACCATGATGACGATGTCGCAGAAGCTCGGAATGTAGGCACCGCCGGCGGCTGATGGCCCGAACAGGCAGCAGATCTGCGGCACCTTGCCCGAGAGCTTCACCTGATTGTGGAAGATGCGCCCTGCCCCTCGCCGATTGGGGAACAGGTCGACCTGGTCGGTGATGCGGGCACCGGCGGAGTCCACGAGCCAGAACACCGGCAGCTCGTCTCGCAGCGCCAACTCGGTCAGACGGATGATCTTCTCGACCGTTCGGGCGCCCCAGGAGCCGGCCTTCACGGTCGGGTCGTTGGCCATCACCGCCACCGGCCGCCCATCGATGGTGCCGGTACCGGTGACCACGCCGTCGGCCGGGAGGTCGCCGGCGGGCGCGACGGCGTTGACCAGGAGGCCGTCTTCGACGAACGAGCCAGGGTCGAGCAGTAGGTTCAAGCGCTCGCGCACGAACAGCTTGTTCTGACGAGCGAGCTTCTCGCCTTCTTTGGCCAGATTGCCCTGGAGGGCACGCTGGGCTGCCGCGGCCAGCTGCTCGGGTGTGGTCGCGCTCGAGCCGGCGAGGTCGGTCATGGGCTGATCGTACCCGTCTCCCCTTGGCCACCCCAGGTGCCGCCAGCCGACCGTCCGGGCCGCACACCCGGCCGGCATTCTCGCAGGTCAGCTCCGGCGAACGGCCAGGATGGCGACGTCGTCGGTGATCGGGGTGGTGGCGAAATCCTTGGCCTGCTCGAGCAGGTCCTTGCACAACACCGCCGGATCGGCACCCGGGTCTCGACGGATGGCGGCCGCGATGCGCTCCTCGCCGAAGAGCTCCGCCCCGGAGCGGGCCTCGGCCAGCCCGTCGGTGTACAGCACCACCAGGTCGTTCTCTTCCAGCGCCACCTCGCGGCTGTGGTAGCTGGACTGGCCTTCGAGCATGAGCAGCGGACCGGTGTGCCGCAGCGGCTGCAGGTCTCTCCCATGCCAGAGCCACGCAGCCGGGTGTCCGGCCGAGGCATAGCGCAGCGTGCCCGCCTCGGTGTCGAACACCACGACGCAGAGCGAGATGAATTCCTCGAAGCGCTCGGAGGCCGACATCTGCGCGTTGAGCTGCTCGACTGCCTGGGCTGGGTCTCGATACTGCTGCAAGAAAACCCGCAGCAGGTACTTCGCCTGGAAGGCGGTGATGGCCGGGTCGATGCCGTGGCCCGACACGTCACCGATGACGGCGGCGATGCGGTTGCGCGAGATCCGGACCACGTCGTAGAAGTCGCCGGCCATGAGGCCCGAGCCCGCCTGGTAGACCCGACCGAGCTCGAAGCCGGCCA
>JAXDQG010000575.1:0-7970 GCA_034667945.1 Acidimicrobiia bacterium
TATCCGCAGGATGTGCGCCGCCCGCTGAGTCCCGACACCCGGGTGCTGGCCATCCACAGCCGGGACGACCAGGTGGTCACCCCCAAGGCCAGCATCGTCGAGGACACGATCAATCCGGGAGCCGGGAACATCGAGGTGAGCGGCACCCACAGCGGCCTCATCTTCAACCGTGCGGTGTACCGCCACCTCGCCGATTTCCTGTCCTCCTGAGCTTTCCTGGCCGCTTGAGCTTTCCTGGCCGCTTGAGCTTTCTTGGCGTCTCGAGCTTTCTTGGCCTCTCGAGCTGCGATCAGCTCGGCAGGACGGTGGGCACTACCACGACCGTGTGCCTGGAACCGGCCCGGGCCAGTTCGACCTGCAGCGGCTGACCGACACGGTCACCGCTGAGCAGGCGCTGGAGGTCGCCCATGCGCGCGATGGGCTCATCGCCCACCCGCAGCAGCCGATCGCCGACCCGAATGCCCGCGCGAGCGGCCGGTCCGCCCTCCACCAGCGACACGACCTCGAGCGCTGCTGCAGCCACTGACCGTCCGCCGAGCCCGAGCCAGGCCCGCACGACGCGACCTTCCGCTATCAGCTCGCCGAGCAGTCGGCGGGTATGGGCGTTGACCGGTACGGCGAGACCCAGACCTTGACCGATGCCCGGGCCGATCACGGCGGTGTTGATGCCGACCACCTTTCCGGCTGCGTCGGCCAGCGCCCCGCCGGAGTTGCCGGGATGCAAGGCCGCGTCCGTCTGGATGACGTCCTCGACGATCCGGCTCTGCCTTCCGTCGCCGGCGTTGATCGTCCGGCCCAAGGCCGACACCACGCCAGCCGACACCGAACCGCCGAACCCCAGCGGGTTGCCGATGGCGACCACGAGCTGGCCGACGCGAAGCTCGTCGGCGTCGCCCAACTGCGCCGGCGTGATCGGCACATCGCGGCGGAGCCGTACCACCGCCAGATCGGACAGCGGATCCGCCCCGACCACGTCGAAGGCCGCCTCGGTGCCGTCCACGAAGATGGCTTCGCCGCCCCGACTGTCGCGCACGACGTGGGCCGAGGTGACCAGCAATCCGTCGGCCGACATCGCCACGGCCGAGCCCGATCCCGATGAGCGGGCCCCGTTCACCTTGAGGCTGGCTACCGATGGGCGCAGCCGCTCGGCCACACCCACCACAATCTGCGAGTAGGCGTCCAGCGCGGCGGCCTCCGCCGCCGCAGCCGGGTCGCCGGTAGTGGTCATGCCTTGCCCTCCTCCGGACCAGCTCCGGGCTCGAAGCTCACTGCAACGACCAGCTCCTCGACCCCGCGCACGACCGTGAGCGCCAGGGGCTCGCTCCCGGGACCGGCGTCGAGGGCGTCGTAGAGGTCGTCCGGACTGCCCAGCTCACGGTCACCGGCCCGCACCAACAGGTCACCCCGTTGGATGCCGGCGTTTGCCGCCGGCGACTCGTTCTCCACCGCACGAACCAGGAGCCCGTCGCGGGGAGGAAGGCCGACCGAGGCGCGGAGCCGGGCGCCCACCTCACGGGGCGCCAGGGCGACGCCCAGCCGACGGCGGACCGGCGCCGTGCCGCTGGCCAGCTCGTCGATGCGGCGCCGGAGGTCGGCATCCGCCGGGACTGCCAGGTAGAAGCCTCGCTCGACCCGGTGGGTGTTCAAGCCGACGACACGACCGGCCAGGTCGAGCAGCGGACCTCCGGAGGACCCTCGGGCCATGGGGCTGGTGTGCTCGATCGAGCCGGTCACCCGTCGACCGCGAGGACCCCGAAAGGCACGTTGCGTGCCGGAGACCAGCCCGGCCGTGATGCGCTGACCGCGCAGACCGCCCGCGGAGATAGCCAACACCCACTGGCCCACGCCCGCCGGCTCGTCGCCCCAGGCGGGTGCGGTGACGCCCCCGGTGTCCACCGACAGGACGGCCAGGTCTCCGTCGGCATCGATCCCGAGCGCTTCGGCCTGCACGGCCCGGCCGTCCGCGAAGGTGACCTGCGTGGTGCGATCTCTGAGGTTGTGCGCGTTGGTGACGATGCGGCCGTCGCCGATGACCAGGCCGGAGCCGCGGCCGTCCTGGCCGATAGCCACGACAGCCGAGCCAGTGGTAGCCAGCGCGTTGCGAACGGCATCGCTGAGTTCTTGCAGAGCCATGGTGCTCCTCTGTTGGCGGGACGAGCCCAAACCCTCAATAGTGACTTGCAATTAGCAAGCTACTGTCCACCACGCGGATGGGCAAGACTGTTTCCGTGGAAGTCACACCGCTGTCCAGGGCGCTCGATCGGGTGGGCGACCGCTGGACGCTTCTGGTCGTCGATGCCCTGCTGAACGGGCCCAAGAAGTTCGGGGAGCTCAGCGAAGCCGTGGAGGGCATCGCCCCCAACATCCTCACCGCGCGACTTCGCCAGCTGGAGCGCGAGGGGCTGGTGGTCTCGACCCCCTACAGCCGCCGTCCGCTCCGCATGGCCTACGAGCTGACCCGCGCCGGCCACGAGCTGGGGGACGCGCTCGCTCAACTGGCTGCTTGGGGAGCCCGTACCGAGGGACTACCTGCGCCTCGTCACCACGAGGTGTGCGGCACGGCGCTCGAGCTCAGGCCCTGGTGCCCGACGTGCGAGCGGGCCGTCGAGGAGGTGGAGGACAGCGAGCTCCGCTGGGCCTGACCTCGGTTCAGCGACCGTCGAGACGCTCAGCGACGGCGGGAATCCGGCGGGCGCGAGGTCCGAGCCACGGAGCAAAGTCTGCTGGTTGCCGCCCGGTCTGCGCGTAGGCCGAGGTATTCAGCAGCTCGTAGAAGAAGCCGTATGGGATGACTTGCTGAGCAAGGTCGTCTCCGGTGGCGAGGATCCGCTCGACCGTTTCGAAGATGGAATGGAACCCGGCAGTCTCCTCGCTCGCCAACAGACCGATCAGGTGCCGGGCGAAGCCGGTCATGAAGACGTAGTTGCCGTCGCGGAGGTCTGCCCGAGCAGCATCGACCGACACCTCGAACGTGGGCGTTGCGCTGGCCAGCAAGGCCGCAACAGAGAAGTAGCTGATCCTGTCCGCCTCGGTTTCCGCGTAGGCCAGGACATCGTTGGGGTTTGTTTCACGGAGCCGATCGTTGATGGCTTGGGCCAACAGGTTGAAGTCGGTGGCACCGAGCGGCGGGACGCCGTCGAGGAAGGCGGCGATCTCGCTCTCCGTGCCGGTTCCGCCCAACGCGCGGTAGGCCGCGTACAACTCCGCGTGGTTCAACCCGCAGAGCGCCGATCCTTCACGCAGCGCGGCGACGGGCTCGTCGTTCATGGCTGCCCACCGCTGGACCTGCCGGACGTGTGGGCATCGATGAGCTCCTGCGCCACCTCGCGCAGCTTGCGATTCGAGCGCTGCGACGCCTGCCGCAGGATACGGAAGGCCTCGTCCGACGAGATGCCCCCCCGTGCCATCAGGATGCCCTTGGCTTCGGCGATGCGTTCGCGGGCCAGAAGAGCTCCGCGCAGTTCGTCATCGATGCGCTGAAACGCCCCACCCATGGCGATGTCTCTGTTGGCCTGGGATACGGCGAAGGCGGCGTGCCACGCCAAGAGGGTGGCGAGTTGGGCCTCGGCTGGGTCCAGCGGTGTCAATGCCGAGGCATACAGGTTGAGTGCCCCGAGCACTCGCTCTTGGTCGACGAGCGGCGGGCAGCGCAGCATCCGGATCTGCCGCTCTACGGCCGGCTCCTGGATCTCGGGCCAACCTTCAGGCTGCCCCAGCAAGTTCGCCTCAACCGTGGTGCCCGTCCGGACGGCACTCAGCAGAGGGCCGCGTCCAGCGGCGTACTGGGCATTGTCGAGCGATGTCGCCGTCTCGGACGTTGAGGCCCACGTCTCCGGCCTGCCGTCGATGAGCACCGAGACGCTGACCGCGCTCACCGGCTCGAGCGCGTGCTGGGCGATCGAAGCGATCAGCCCGAGGACCGCCTCGACAGTGGAGATCGCGACGAGCGCCTCAGCCATCTGCCGGAGACCCTCATTCAGCACGCCGTCAACAGGCGGGACCTCGTCAGACATTTGCTCCTCGAGCGCGGCAAACGCGAAGCCCTGTCTGACTAAGGCGGCCACAGCGTAGGAGCGTGCGGTTCGAACCGCAACCGGACGTTATTTGCCGATGAATGTCGGTTGCCCTGGCATGCGGAAATTGGTGAACGGACATCAGGACCAACAGTGGCGAGCCGGATTGTCGACGCCGACCGTGCCATTTACGCGCCGTCTCTATGACGTTTCATCCTCCGGCCACACGCAATCCGCCGCCTCAGTCAGGTGATTCGCTCTCCCCTGATCGGTGAAATCTCGTCACCTGATCGATGGTCGTGGGGGCGAAATAACCAGCAGCGACCGATCCGGTATCACACGAGATTCGTCCGCTTCGTCAGGATCATCATTCATTGCTTTTTTTTGGCACAGCGATGGGACTGATGGATGCCCCAAATACTGGAGGTCAGGCGGAAAGGGGCTGGGAGCAACTCGCCTGGGAGGCTTCCGACTCCATACGCCGGGTCACCCGTGCAACTCGGCCGTAGACATCGATGACGGGCCACAGCCGCTTCAACATGGCGATGTCGATGTTCATCGGCGCTTCTTGCGTGTCCATCTTCGTCCTCCGTCTCGGCGGCCCCAGGTCGTGGCCTCGAGATGAAGGTACGACTGCCGGCTTCGACGCCCATCGGGGCCGACCCCCATCTTCGATGGGTGGAATCGGGGACGGCCTTGCTTCAGGCCCGTCATCTACGAATTCCGCCATGTCGAGTTGGAGTGAGCAGAGTGGCGCGCGGGTACATCGTCTCAGTTGTCGGGTGACCCTTTCTCGGTGCAGCAAACGCTTGGGAGTGTAGTGATGGTGCTTCACAGCTATAACGAAGAAATAACATTTGGGGAGAAGGCATGACGGTACAGCGTCCACCGGTACGAGCACGGGCGCAGGTGGTTGCAGGGCTCGTTGCTCTGGGCTTGGTCGCCGGAGCTTGCGGAAGCGGCACCAGTGACAGTTCGACAAACGCGACGGTCGACAAGGGGATCCAGAGCGGTGTGGCCCAGGCGGTCGGCGGCAGCTCGACCACAGCGGCCGGCAGTACCACGAGTTCCGTCCCGGAGCCGAAGTCCATGGATGAGTGGGACGCGCTCTGGGCTACGCAGCGCGACGCCATCGTCAAGCGCATCAAGGACAACAAGTGGGGTAAATCGGCTGATGGTAAGACCCTGACCGGTCCGGAGGGGTTCACGATCGACCTGTCCAAGTGCCCTGCCGGCTGGTCGGATACCGAAGGATTGAGCGATACGACGATCAAGATCGGGCAGACCATCTCGCAATCCGGCACCACGGCCGATTACGGGAACATCGCCAAGTCGATGCCTCTTGTCTTTGACTATTACGGACAGAAGGGCGCGTTCAAAGACGCCCAGGGCAAGAGTCGTAAGATCAACTACGTCGCCAAAGACGATGGTTACGACCCAGCTCGGACCATCCCACTGACCGACGAGCTGATCGACTCCGAGAAGGTCTTCGCAGTATGGACGCTGGGTTCGGCCAACGCCCTGAAGATCTACGACAAGCTGAACCAACGGTGCATTCCTCAACCTTTCGTCATGAGCGGGCATCCGGCATGGGGCGATCCCGTCAATCACCCGTGGACCACCGGTCAGCAGTTGGCCTACAACACCGAGGCCGTGTTGTGGGGCGCGTTCATCGATCAGCACTTCTCCGAGCTCGACACGGGCGGGGGCAAGGTCACCGTGGCCGCGCTCGTGATGAACAACGACTTCGGTAAGGCCTACGACCTCGGCTTCAAGGCCTATCTCGCGCAGTCGGCCAACAAGGACAAGATCGATTACGTCACCGAGACGGTCGAGCCGCAGACGCCGACCGTGACCGACCCGATGACCACGCTGCAGTCGAAGAAGCCGCAGATCTTCATTGCCATGGTGGCCTCGTCGGTGTGCACGCAGGCTGTCACCGCGGCCGCGCAGAACGGCATGCGTGAGGAGGCCAAGTACCTGTTCCAGCCGAATGTCTGCCCCGGCACCACCTATGTGAAGAAGGAAGCCGTGGGTGGTAACGGCGAAGCCTCCGACAAGTGGTGGATCGTCAACGGCGGTGGCAAGGACATCAACGACCCGAACCAGTTCGGCGACCCTGCCGTCGCCTGGATGCGCGATCAGCTGACGTCGCACGGGTTCGACCCGAAGTCGTCGAGCTCTTTGGGCCTGGGGATGTACTACGGCTGGCCGATGGTCCAGGCGCTGCAGGGCGCCGGTCAGCTCGACGGTGGCCTCACGCGGAGCAACTTCATGTTGTTCCTTCGTTCGATGGACATGACGCATCCATATGTACTGCCGGGCATCCGTTTCAACATGAACGGCGACAAGGACGCGTATCTCACGGAGGGTGGCATCTTCCAGAAGTGGGATGTCGCCAAGCAGATCTGGGTTACCGAGGGCTCGGCCATCGACCTTTCGGGTCGCTCGAAGAGCTGCGCCTGGGACGCCTCGGCCGGTATCTGCAAGTGACCTCCTGAGGTCTACGGAGGGCTTGGCCTGCTGCGACTGGCCCCTGCTCACAGCCTCTCGGAACGTGCCCCGTCTCAGGGTGGGACGGGGCCGTTCCAACTTCTGCGCGGGTCGTTGTGGCACCGAGAGCCAGCGAAGGACGGCGCACTGTCTTGCGGGGTGCGCGTATCCTGCCGCTCGATTGATAGGCGGCCAGAGCCAACAGGGGGACCGACGTGGTCGACGATGCTGCGATGATCATGACCTGGAACAGGTTGACAGAGGCCTTTCGTCAGGGGGACATGGCGACGTTCGAGTCGGCCTTCGCCGACCAGTTCAACGGCTCAATGAACGATCTGGCGATGCCGCGAGACGTCTTCTTTCGAGCCATTCGGCAAGGCAGGCAGCGCGGCTGGACCGGCCAGCATGTCGTGTCCATTTCCGCTCGTGCCAACGTCCTCACCACCCACTATTACAACACCTTCAACGATGGCACGATCACCGAGGGTGCCGCCGTCGCCATGTTCAATGACGACGGCAAGATCGTCGCCATACGCGCATTGACGACGCAGCCTCGATCAATCCAGCCAATCGCCGCCGAGCCGTAGCGGGGACCAAGCACTGCTGGCACTGCCCCTCGTGACCACGAGTAGGCGAAGACCGCCTATGTAGGCCGACGCGATGGCCACTTTGTCGCAGTGGGCGGATCGTGCCAGGCGGCACACGCGGTTCTCGAGTTCGCTGGCGAACCCGTCGAACCAGGCCGCCCAGCGGGCCTCGAGGTGTTCTTCGGCAACGCCGAGCTCGTCGGCCCGGCGCACGGGCAACCGGCGGTTCGCCGATGCCGAAATCTCACCTCGGAGGCTTGATCGATGTCCGTCCGCGAGGCGTTCGCCGCGCTTTGGCCGGGACGGACGCGGACCCGTCCGGATCCAGGCCATGCATCCAGATGTCGGTCAGGACGTCGGTCATCAGCTCTTCGTCGACCTCGGGCATCGATTTCCCGAACCGCCAGTTCACGTGCACGCGACCGAGCTGCATGACGAGCGACCACACGCGGAGCTCCGCCTCGACCTGACGATCCGGGCCGATGCGGGCCAGGTACTTCGGCATGTGTTCGGTGAGCCGTTGCTGGACCTTTTCACCGAAACCCGGAACGGTGACAACCGCGCTGAGCTGGGCCCGAAAGAGCACATCGTGGTCTTGGAACCAGTGCAGCACGTCTCGGATGAAGTCGCGGAGGTCATCGCGAGAGCCAGAGCCCAAGATGTTGTCGAGCCTGGAGGAGTACGCCGCAACGTCAGCTCTCGTGTCGTCCACCAACGCGCTGACGAGTTCCTCCTTGTTCTTGAAATGGAGATAGAACGTCGCCCGACTGGCGTTCGCTTTCTCGACGATCTCGCCGATGGTGGCGCCGGCGAAGCCTCGACGGGCGATCACCTCGGCCGCGGTCTCCAGCAGCCGGGTGCGCGTGAACCGCTTTTG
>JAXDQG010000576.1:0-6165 GCA_034667945.1 Acidimicrobiia bacterium
GGGAGACATTCCCGCAGTACCTCGACTTGGTCGATCGACGGGGCTATGCGACCAACATCATTTGCCATATCTCGCACGGACCGCTGCGTTATTACGTCATGGGCGAGCGCGCCTACGAAGACCACGATGCCACCGCCGAGGACGTGGACCAGATGGCGGCGATCGTTGCCGAGGCCATGGGTGCGGGTGCATCCGGCTTCTCGACCAACCGGTTCCAGATCCACAAGTCCAGGACGGGACGGATCGTTCCCGGCACCTTCGCCCCGCACGAAGAGTTGAGGGCTATCGCAGCCAAAGTCGGTGAGGCTGGACACGGCATCATTCAGGCGATCTCGGAAGGCACCCTGTACCCCAATCCCGAGGTCGACGAGATGCCTGAACTCGACCTGTTCGCGAACATCTCGATTGACACCGGACGGCCGCTGACCTTCACGACCGCGCAGTCCAACCCGGGCGCCGATATCTTCCGCCGAGTGCTCGACGGCGCCACCGCGTGGAACAAACGCGGCGCCCAACTGCGGCCGCAGATCATCCCACGCGCAGTCACGATCATGACAGTGTTGGGTGGGTATCACGGATTCATATTCCGTCCGAGCTATAAGAAGATCGCCGATCTACCGGTCGCAGAGCGCGCCGCTGAGATGCGACGCCCCGAGGTCCGCGAACGCATCCTCAGCGAGGCTGACGAGCCAACGGATACCGGCGAATTCCTGCTGGCGACGTTGGTGATGAACAACCTCGATTTGGTGTTCCCGCTGACTGCGCCGATCGACTACGAACCCGATGCGTCGAAATCCATTGCGGGACAAGCCAAAGCTCTTGGTAAGGATCCGGTCGGCCACTATTATGATCTGCTCACCGCTGGTGATGGCAATAACTTCTTTGCCGCGCTCACCTCAAACTTCCTCGATGGATCACTCGAGCCGAGCCGGGAAATGCTCCTGGATCCCAATACGGTCAGCGGCCTATCCGACGCGGGCGCACACGTGATGATGATCTCCGACTGCTCGAGCTCGACGTTCCACCTGACGCACTGGGTTCGGGACCGAACCAAGGGTCCGCGGATACCGGTGGAGACGGCCGTATACAAGCTGACCGGAGCGCCGGCGCAGATGTACGGGTTCGCCGATCGCGGCTTCATTCGAGTGGGAATGCGTGCCGATATCAATGTCATCGACCTCGAACGACTGACCATCCAGGAGCCCTTCATCAAAGCCGACCTGCCGACCGGGGCAAAACGAATTCTCCAACCAGCCACGGGCTACCTGGCCAGGCTCGTCAACGGTGTGATGGTGCGCCGCAACGATGTTGACACCGGTGAGCGGCCCGGTCGTCTTCTGCGTAGTCGGAAGGCAGTCGCGGCGTGACGCGCATCGAAAGCGTCGTCGTCGTGGGCGGCGGCATCGGCGGCCTGTGCACGGCGCTCTGGCTCGGCGATCGGGGCTACCGGGTCACGGTGCTCGAGCGCGACGACATCTCAGTGCCGGACAACATCGAGGAAGCATGGAGCAGCTGGGATCGCTCCGGAGCGCCGCAGGTGCGGTTCCCGCACATCGTGATGGCGCGGCTCTGTGGCCTGCTGCGTGAAGACCAGCCCGAGGTGTATCGGGCCTTGGTCGGCACCGGCGCGGCGGAAGTGCCGTTCACCGAGTTCCTCACCCCTGACTCAGCGGACTATGCGCCCGAGCCGGGGGATGAGGAACTGACGGCAGTGCGTAGCCGGCGTACGACCGTGGAATGGGTGCTGCGGAAGGCTGCGCTGGCCCATGACCGGGTCGAGTTCCGTGGTCGCACGGTGGTTTCCGGGCTCATCGCCGAGCCGGGTCCCGTTCCGCACGTGACTGGCGTGCGGCTGGCCGATGGCACCCATATCGACGCCGACCTCACCGTCGTGTCCGCAGGCAAGCGGTGCAAGTTGCCGACCTGGTTCTCCGAGATCGGCGCAGCGGAGCTGCAGGAGGAGTCCAGCGAATCCGGCGTTTCCTACGTCTGCCGGTTCTACCGCCTGCCGGAAGGCCGCGAATTCGATCGTGACGCGGCTGCCGTCCTGACCCAGGGGTACCTACAGGGCGGCATCATCGAGGCCGACAACGGCACCTTCGGGGCCTCGTTAACCGTTCCGCGCGTGGACAATGAGTTGCGCCGAATGCTCCTCGAGCCCGGCAACCTCGAGCGGGTCATGCGGGAGCTGCCGCAGTATGCCCCCTTCGTGGATCTGCTGTCCGATCCGATCAGCGGCGTCGCGGCAATGGCGGGAACCACAAACCGCTGGCGGGAGTTGCTCGTTGACGGCGAGCCGCTCGCCACGGGCGTCGTACCGATTGGCGATTCGGTGATCTGCACCAACCCGCTCTACGGGCGGGGCATGTCGACAGCGGCGTGGTCGGTGGACATGCTGGCCAAAGCCCTCGACGACCATGCGGACGATCACCGCGCCCTGGTGACGACCTACGCGGCGGCGGTCGAGAAAGACCTCAAGCCTTGGTATCTCGCGAGTGTGCAGATGGACGAGGCCAGCCAACGCGAGGCGGCGGTCGTGTTCTCCGGCGATGACGGCGATGCCCCATCGGGGACGAGTTCGATCTTCGCTCGATTGTTGGCGCTCATGCGATACGACGCCGTCGTGCAGCGTGCCTTCCTGCGCAGCATAAATCTGCTCGCGTCACCGAACGCACTGATGGAGGACCCGGACCTGATCGGGCGTATCGGCAAGCTGATGGAGAAGTATCCGGATGCGGGCAGCTCCGGGCACGAGCCAGCTACGCGCGATGACCTGATTGCATTGCTGACCAATGACCGAGATCACGCCGAGGAGGCTCAGGTCGGATGACCGCCATCGAACTGTTTGAGATCCCGTTGGGGCCCTTCACCTTTCGGGCGCGACGCGCCGGGCCGTCCGACGGTCGTCCGGTCATCCTGCTGCACGGCGTGCCGCAGACATCGTTGTGCTGGGAGGCTCAGCTGGAGGCGCTCGGTGACGCGGGCTACCACGCCGTTGCCTTCGACCAGCGGGGTTACTCGCCGGGCGCTCGAAGCGACGACATCGCCGAGTTCACGATGGATAAGTTGGTGGGCGACGTCCTTGGGATCGCCGACGAGCTCGGGTTCGATCGGTTCGACGTCGTCGGTCACGACATGGGTGCCGGCGTGGCGTGGACCTTGGCGGGCCTGCATCCGGATCGGGTGAACACGCTGACCGCGCTTTCGGTTCCCAACATGAACGCCTACTTCGACGCCTATCACGGCAAGATTCCCCACCGCGGCGAAGGCGATGACCAGTTCACGAAGTCCAGTTACGCGCGGGACTTCAAAGCGGCACCGCGCGGCATGGTCGAAGAACTCATGGTGGCCAACGATTGTGAGCAGCTGCGCGGATTCCTCGACGGCGTGCCCGCAGCTCATCTCGCTGAATACATCGAGGTGCTCGGATCCGCGGAGGCCATGCGGGGCGTACTCGACGTCTACCGCAACGAGAGTTTCACTGAACAGTCGGGCGATGCCGACACCGACCGACTGCCGCCGATCGAAGTGCCCACGCTCTTCATCTGGTCGGACCAAGATCCAGCGATTGCAGCCTCTGGCGCATACGCCACCGCCGACCACGTGACGGGGCCATACCGGTTCGTGCCGATCGAAGGGCTTGACCACTGGATCCAGGAGAAGGCGCCGGAGCTCGTCAATACCGAACTGCTCGAGCACCTCGCCCGTCACCCCGCTCGCACAGCCAACAAGCAAGCCACGGTTTCGTAACCGCGAACCGCCCCAGGGAAAGGACCTGTTGCCAATGAAGACCATGGGTGCATTGCTCTGGGAACCGGGAACTAACTCGGGCTGGAGTGTCGAAGAGATCGACATCGACCCTCCGAAACGGGGCGAGGTGATGGTGGAGCTCGCGGCGTCGGGATTGTGCCATTCCGACCATCACTTCGACGACGGGGTCATCCCGGTACCGTGGGCGCCGGTCCTCGGCGGACACGAAGGCGCAGGAATCGTCACGGAGGTGGGGCCGGAGGTCCACAACCTCGAGGTCGGTGACCACGTTGTTCTTTCGTTCCTGCCGTCGTGCGGCAAGTGCAAGATGTGCACGTCAGGTCACAGCAACATGTGCGACCTCGGCAGCGGCGTGCTGGGTGGAGTTGCCCCGGACGGCACCCATCGGGTGCACGCCCGCGGCCAGGGAGTCGGCTGCGTGTCGTACCTCGGCACGTTTTCCTCCCACGTGTGCGCGCCCGTGGACGCGACGGTAAAGATCGACAAGGACATCCCGCTGGACAAGGCCGCGCTCCTTGGTTGCGGTGTCCCGACGGGATGGGGCTCGGCGGTCTACTCCGCGGACATGCAACTGGGCGACACCGTCGTGATCGTCGGTGTCGGTGGGGTCGGGATCAATGCGGTACAGGGCGCCAGGCACAAGGGCGCACGCAACATCATCGCCGTGGACCCGGTGCCGTTCAAGCGTGACCAGGCCAAATTGTTCGGCGCCACGCACGACGCTCCCGATCTCGAGGCCGCGGCGGCGATCGTCGAGCAACTCACGGGCGGCCAAGGCGCGGACCGGGTCATCGTCACCGTTGGCATCTTGCATGGCAACCTGCTCAACGCAGCACAAGAGCTCACCAGACGTGGAGGAGTCGTCGTGCTCACCTCCGCCGCCCCGGCTCTGCAGCGAGACGTCCAACTGGACCTGCTCACGTTCGTGATGTCGAGTAAGCGGCTACAAGGATCGCTCTACGGCAATACGTCAGCGCGCAACGACATCCCGTTGCTGTGTGACCTCTACCGGAACGGCCAACTCATGCTCGATGAGTTGATCACCAACACATACCGGTTGGAAGACATCAACCAAGCGTTTCAAGACATGCACGATGGCAAGAACTTACGTGGCGTGATCATGTACGACACCTGACCGACCCCCCACCGCCCAACTCGAATCGAGGAGCCAAAACATGACGACTGCAACGGATCCCGCGCTGAAGTCCTACGACCGAATCCTCATCGGCGGGCACTGGGTCGCACCGGCGACCGATGACCGGATCGACGTCATCTCTCCGGTCACCGAGGAGGTGCTGGCCACTGTGCCTGCTGCCTCGGCCGCCGACATCGATGCGGCAGTCGCGGCCGCGCGAAAGGCCTTCGACGAAGGCCCGTGGCGGTGGATGAGCCCGGCCGAACGGGCAGTTTACCTACGCCGCGTTGCGGACGAGCTGCGCAAGCGGGTGCCAGACATGGCGCGTGCATTCACCGCCGAAATCGGCGCTCCGACTGCCGTTTCCGAGGCGTTCCATGCCGGCTCCGTCGATATTTGGAATGACGCTGCCGCACTACACGAGCGCTTTCCATTCGAGGAGCGGCGCACGTGGAACTCGGAGTTGGGCCCGCAGGAGGCGCTCATCGTCCGCGAACCGGTCGGCGTCGTCGGCGCGATAATCCCGTGGAACGGCCCGGTGGCCATCGCGGCGCTCAAGCTCGCACCGGCGCTCGCGGCCGGATGCACGGTGGTTCTCAAGCCCGCTGCAGAGGGTCCGATCAGCACCCTCATCATGGCCGAGGCGCTCGAGGCGGCAGGGTTGCCCGACGGGGTGATCTCGGTGTTGCCGGGCGGTCGGGAGGTAGGCGAGCACCTCGTTCGGCATACCGGGGTGGACAAGATCTCCTTCACCGGTTCAACTGCGGCGGGCCGCCGGATCATGAGCCTGTGCGGGGAGCGCATCGCGCGCGTCACACTCGAACTCGGCGGAAAGAGTGCCGGGATCGTCTGCGACGACATCCCGCTGGAACAGGTCCTGCCGACACTGTTACCGGGTGGATTCGCCCATTCCGGTCAGGTGTGTGCGGCGATAACTCGCCTGCTCGTGTCGCGCAAGCGGCACGATGAATTCGTCGATGCCGCGAGCGCGATGCTGTCGTCGCTCAAGGTCGGTGACCCGACCGAGCCGGATACCGTGCTCGGTCCGCTCGTGGCCGAACGTCAGCGCGACCGCGTCGAAATGTACATTGCCGCAGGCAAAGCCGAAGGCGCCCAGCTGGTGACGGGCGGAGGTCGCCCGCCCGGGCTCGAGAAGGGTTGGTATGTCGAGCCCACCCTGTTCGCCAACGTCTCCAACGACATGCGCATCGCCCGCGAGGAGATCTTCGGACCCGTGCTCTCGGTCATCCCCTACGACG
>JAXDQG010000577.1:0-3334 GCA_034667945.1 Acidimicrobiia bacterium
CTGTGCCACCTGCGGGAACGCCTGCTCGAAGGCCTCGAGGCCGAAGTGCCCGGCTGCCGCTTGACGGTGGATGCGGTCGCAACCGGCCAGCAGTCTGGCGCGCCGGTCCAGGTCGTGCCCGGCATTGTGAACCTGTGCATCGAGGGCACCGAGAGCGAAGCGCTCCTCTTCCTGCTCGACCAGGACGGCGTCTGCGCCTCGGCTGGTTCGTCCTGCACGAGCGGAGCGGTCCAGCTCTCACACGTCCTGGCTGCGCTCGGTGTCGATCCGGACCTGGGCCGGGGCGCGCTGCGGCTGAGCCTTGGCTGGTCGTCCACCGAGGAAGACGTCGATGCGGCCGTTCGTTCGTTGTCCGCCGCGACGCGTCGCTTGAGGGAGCACAGGGCGTGACTGTCCTGGGCGCGCCCGCCCCCCTGGCCCCTGCCCGGGCGGTTGCCCGATGAGGGTGCTCGTCGCCATGTCCGGGGGCGTGGACTCCTCGGTGGCAGCTGGCCTGTTGCAGACGGCGGGACACGAAGTGTGCGGCGTGACCATGAAGCTCTGGGGCGGCGCCTCCGACCGCGGCTGCTGCTCGGTCTCCGACGTGGACGACGCCCGGCGCGTGGCCGATCGGCTCGGTATCGACCACCACGTCTTCAACTTCAGTGACGACTTCGAGGCCAGGGTCGTCGGCCCGTATGTCGATGCCCACGCGCAAGGGCGCACGCCGAATCCCTGCATCGAGTGCAACCGGCACCTGAAGTTCGACCGCCTCGTCGACCGGGCCGTGGCCCTCGGGTTCGACGCGGTGGCCACCGGCCATCACGCCCGCGTGGTCTCGAGGCCCGGCGGTGGCTGGCGAGTCGCGCGAGGTGCCGACAGCGCCAAGGATCAGTCCTACGTGCTCTACATGCTGGGCCAGGAGGTGTTGGCCCGCGTAGTGCTGCCGGTCGGCGCCATGACCAAGGACGAGGTGCGCCGCCGGGCGGCCGCGATGGGTCTGCGTACAGCGGCCAAGCCGGACAGCCAAGAGGTTTGCTTCATCCAGTCGACGGGTGGGCGAGCGGCCTTCCTGGCCGACCGGCTTCAGCTGCGCCCCGGGACGGTCCGGGATACGGGCGGCGCCACGGTGGGTGAGGTGGCGGCCGTGCAGTTGGTGACCATCGGTCAGCGGAAAGGCCTCGGCCTCGCCGGTGGCGACCAACCGCGCTACGTGGTCGAGGTCGACCCGGCAGCCGGGGTGGTGACCGTCGGCTCCCGCGAAGACCTGCGAAGTGCCGCGGTGGAGTTGACCGATCTGGTGTGGGCAGACCGCCCGGTGTCGGGACTTGTCCTGGCACAGTGCAGCGCGCATGGCGCGCCACTCGCCGGCCGGCTCGAGGGCGACACGCTGCACTGGGATCAGCCCCAGCGCAAGGTGGCCCCTGGCCAGTCGGTAGTCCTCTACGAGGGGGACGAAGTGCTGGGCGGGGGACTGGCCCGCTGATCGGCGTGCGGTTCAGCCGACCGGCAGGCGATGGCGGCCGGCTTCGCGCAGGAACGCGCCCGGGCGCACCGGGCTGACCAGGACCTCCTGCAGGCGGACGGTATCGGCGCGCTGCCGGCCGGTACGGCGCGCGGCCTCGACCGGTTCGGCCAGCGCCACGAACAGCACCAGACCGTGCGCCCCGAGCGTGAGGTCGGTCGCGGTCGTGCCCACGGTCGCGGGCGCCACGGCGACCACCGCGCCCCGGGCGAACAGGATCGGATCGGCCAGGACGGCTCGATCGTGCAGGACCATCCCTCCGGGCACGAGCACCAGCCACCGCAGCGCCAAGTGGTGGATGGCGCGTATGGCGCCGATGGCCGGGGGAACGCCAGCCACCAGGGCGAGCCCGCCGAGAACCCA
The DNA here is from genome assembly GCA_034667945.1 of Acidimicrobiia bacterium. Classification (GTDB taxonomy): domain Bacteria; phylum Actinomycetota; class Acidimicrobiia; order Acidimicrobiales; family CAIXPF01; genus JAXDQG01. Next base: position 1,868 of record JAXDQG010000577.1, read on the forward strand.
CTGCCCGGCCGCCAGGAGCAGGGGCCCGGCGCTCAGTCCTCCGATGACCAGGGCCAGGGCGAAGGGCACCGGACCCAGTAGCAGGCCGGTGGGGACGCGCAGGGCCCACCGCTGCTCGGGACCGTAGGAGCCGCCGTCCACAAAGGCGTCCACCGTGACCGGGGCGATCACGGCGACGACGGCAAGTAGGGCCCCGGCCAGTCCCAGCGCTGTCGCCCACGTCGGCGTTGCAGGGCGAAGCGCGGCCGCCGTGCTGGCGACGACCGCAGCCGGTGCCAGGACGCGGAGGGCCGTGAGGCTGCGCGGATCTGGCACGAGGGCAGCCACCAGGCCGACGCCCCATCCGCCGAAGATCAGGGCCGAGGCGACCAGCCCGACAGCGGTGCTGCGGTGGTCGAGCAGGTGGCTGATGGCTGCTGCGCAGCTGATCGGCAAAAGGATCCAGGCCAGCCGCATCGGCCAGGGTCCCGGATCTCGCATCGGATGGAGCGTGGTCGATCGGACCGACCATCGGCCAGTCGAAGCCGGGTCGCAGGTGCGCCGGAACCGGCTTGGTGGGCCGAGATCGGCACGTCTAGCCTGCTGCCGCGAGCGGTGGGCAGCGGTAGCAGCCGGGGCGGCGAGGAGTGTTCGAAGGATGCTGAGCGTGACGCTTTCGGTGGGCCTGGGTACGTCCATCGGCACGCTGCCTCATACCGACCCGGTCGCGGCGGCACGTTTCGTGCTCGAGCGGCAACCGCGCCTGCCGGCAGCGCCATCGCTGCCCAACCGGTCCTTGCTCGAGCGCCGTATCGCCCAGGCGGCCTGGGGCATCGAGGGTGTCCATGTCATGCCCGACGGGTCGCTGTCGCTCGAGTTCGCCCGGCTCGAACCGGCTGCACCCCTGACCGACCGCGAGTTCGATGGACCTCCGTACGACAGCCTCCGGGCCTTTGTCGCTGCGCTGGACCACCGAGACGGGCCAGCAAAGTTCCAGCTCACGGGGCCCGTCTCGCTGGGCATCGCCTTGTACGCCGCCGGCGTGCCGGTGGAGTTGGCCTTCCGGGTGGCTGCGTCGGCCGTGCAGGACCGGGCCGGGCTGCTGGTCGACTACGTGAACCAGCGGGCGCCCTCGGCGCTGCCCGTGGTCTTCGTCGACGAGCCCAGTCTGCGCGGCATCACCGATCCCGATTTCCCGCTCTCGGCCGATGAAGCCGTCGACCTGGTCTCCGGCGTGCTGGCCACCCTCGAGGGCCGGGCCGTCACCGGCCTGCGCTGCGGCGGTGGGGCCGATTGGCATCTGGTACAGGGCGCCGGTCCCCAGATCTTGGCCGTCCCCGCCAGCACCGAACTGGCCGCGCAGGCGGGCGCGCTGGATCGCTTCCTCGACGGCGGCGGCTGGGTGGCCTGGGGCGCAGTGCCGACCGAAGGCCCGGTGGGCTCGGGAGTCGATCGGTTGTGGCGCCACCTGGCCGGGCTTTGGTGCCA
>JAXDQG010000578.1:0-5970 GCA_034667945.1 Acidimicrobiia bacterium
AAGTCGTGCGCCACGCCGACCAGTTCGGCCAGGTTCTCCAGCCGGCTCTCGGCCTCGACGGTCTGCTCGGCCTGCAGCTCGGCCACATAGCCCGAGCGCTCGAGCGCCGCCTCCAGCAACGCGGCAGGGCCTTCGGGCACGACATCGGCGAGCTCGTCCAAGAGGGTGACGAACGCCTCGACCGCCCTTGCGGAGCGTGGGCTCAGCCCGGCGTCGTCCGCGCGGCGCAGCGCGCCCATGAACGTCAGCCCACTGGACCGGGCGTACTGGTCGATGCGGCCCTCCGACGTGTCGCCGATGCCCCGACGGGGGACGTTGAGAACCCGCTTGAGCGAAACCTCGTCGATGGGGTTCGCCACCGCCCTGACGTACGCGATGGCGTCCTTGACCTCCCGCCGGTCGTAGAAGCGCGTGCCCCCGACGACCCGATAGGGGATGCCGGCCCGCATGAGCTGGTCTTCCAACACGCGCGACTGGGCGTTGGTCCGGTAGAAGGCGGCCATCTCGTCCCAGCGCGTGGCCCCGTCGTGCAGGCGGGAGAGCTCTCGGCACACCCACTGCGCCTCGTCGACCTCGTCATTGGCGTGGTAGCGGGTGATGCGGTCGCCGTGGCCCTTGTCGGTCCACAGATCTTTCGGCTTGCGGGTCAGGTTGTTGGCGATGACCGCGTTGGCCGCATCGAGGATGGTCTGGGTGGAGCGGTAGTTCTGGTCGAGCACGACGATCGTGGCATCGGGAAAGGCCCGCTCGAACTCCAAGATGTTGCGGATGTCGGCGCCCCGGAAGTTGTAGATGCTCTGGTCGCTGTCGCCGACGGCGCAAACGTTGCGACTCTCCTCTCCCAACAGCACCACCAGCTCGTTCTGCACGATGTTGGTGTCCTGGTACTCGTCGACCAGAACGTGGCGGAAGCGCTTGCGGTAGTGGGCCAACACGTCGGGGTGCTGGCGGAAGAGACGCACGGTCTGGACCAGCAGATCGTCGAAGTCCATGGCGCCGGCCCGGAGCAGCCGGTCTTGGTATTCCTGGAAGATCTGTGCAATTCGCTTGTCGAACGGACCAATGGCCGCCTGGGCATAGGCGGCCGGATCTATCCCGTCGTTCTTGGCAGCCGAGATCATGGCGTGCACTGACCGGGGGGCGAATCGCTTGGCGTCGAGGCCGAGGTCTCGGACCACGTAGCCGGTGAGCCGGACGGCGTCCGCCTGGTCGTAGATGGTGAACGACGATGGAAAGCCCAGGTGCTTGCCGTCTCTCCGCAGAATGCGGACGCAGGCGGCGTGAAAGGTGGACACCCACATCTTCTCGGCGACGGGGCCGATCAGGCCGCCCACACGCTGGCGCATCTCGGACGCGGCCTTGTTGGTGAAGGTGATGGCCAGGATCTCGAAGGGAGAGATGCCCTGCTCTTCGACCAGCCAGGCAATGCGATGGGTCAGCACGCGGGTCTTGCCCGAGCCCGCGCCGGCCACGACCAGCAGCGGGCCCCCCACGTGGGTAACTGCCTCGCGCTGGCTGGGATTCAGGCCCTCGAGCAGGGCGGCGGCGTCGGTCCGAGCCATCGATGCAACCCTACCGGCGGGGTAGGACAGAATCCGGGAGCCCGCCCCGCGCGCCGATCCGCCAGACATCACCGCGTTGGCGTCAGCCCTTGTCCTACCGGCGGGGCTACTCCCACTCGATCGTGGCGGGAGGCTTGGACGTGATGTCGTAGGCCACCCGGTTGATCCCTCGAACCTCGCCGATGATGCGGCTCACCATCCGCTCGAGCAGCTCGTAGGGCAGGCGCGCCCAATCAGCGGTCATGGCGTCTTCACTGCTCACAGCCCGGATGATGATCGGATGCCCATAGGTCCGCTCATCTCCCATGACGCCGACCGACCGGATGTCGGGCAGCACGGCGAAGGCCTGCCAGATCTCACGCTCGAGCCCGGCCCGGCGGATCTCCTCCCGCACGATGGCGTCCGCCTGCTGCAGCATCGCCACCTTCTCGCGGGTGATCTCGCCGATGATGCGCACGCTGAGCCCCGGCCCGGGGAAGGGCTGGCGCCAGACGATCTCGTCTGGCAGCCCCAACTCGGTGCCGACCTGGCGGACCTCGTCCTTGAACAGCGATCGAAGCGGCTCCACCAGCTCGAAGTCGAGATCCTCCGGAAGCCCACCCACGTTGTGGTGGCTCTTGATCTTGGCGGCCGTTGAAGTACCCGACTCGATGACGTCGGGATAGAGGGTGCCCTGCACCAGGAACTGAGCGTCCGAGACGCCGCCACGAGCCTCCTCGAAGAGCCGGATGAACAGCTCACCGACGGCCTTGCGCTTCTCCTCGGGGTCGACGACGCCGGCCAGCCGCTCGAAGAAGCGGTCCGCCGCCCGGACATGGATGAGCTCCATGCCCTGATGGCGGTGGAAGGTGTCGACGACCTGCTCGCCCTCGCCGGAGCGCATCAGCCCGGTGTCCACGAACACGCACGTCAGGCGGTGCCCGATGGCTCGGTGCACCAGTGCGGCTGCCACTGCGGAATCGACCCCGCCGGACAGACCGCAGATCGCCCGGCCGTTGCCCACCTGGGCGCGGACTGCGGCCACGGAGGTGTCGATGATCGACGCCATCGTCCAGCTCTGCGACGCGCCGCACACGTCGAGCAGGAAACGCTCGAGGTAGCGCTGGCCCTGCTCGGTATGGCCGACCTCCGGATGGAACTGCACCCCGAACAGTCCCCGACCGGGGCTCTCCATGACAGCCACCGGGCAGTCGGCGGTGCGAGCGGTGACCTCGAAGCCCTCGGGCGCCCGGGAAATGGCGTCGAAATGACTCATCCAGACCGTCTGACTGGAAGGAAGCTCGGCGGTCAGCGTGCCCGGCGATGTGACCTTGAGTTCGGTGCGGCCGTACTCCCCGCGTCCCGTGCGGGCCACCTCACCGCCGAGCTGGGCGGCCAGGAGTTGGGCCCCGTAACAGATGCCGAGGACCGGCACGCCGAGCCGGTAGATCTCGGGGTCGAGCGTGGGGGCTCCCTCGACATGGACGGACTTCGGGCCGCCGGAGAGGATGATGCCGACCGGGTGCCGCTCGGCCACCTCGGCGGCGGAGATGTTGTTCGGCACGATCTCCGAGTACACCCGGGCCTCACGCACCCGACGTGCGATGAGCTGGGCATATTGGGCCCCGAAATCGACTACGAGCACGCGCTCGTCGCCGACGGCATACCCGCCGCTGACGGGCGCGGATTTCATCTGATCACCACTTCGGCCTTCTGGAATTCCTTGAGCGACTGATAGCCGCAAAACGCCATGGCCCGCCGCAGGCCTCCGAAGAGATTCAACCGGCCATCGGTACCGGTCCCCGGCCCCACCATGATCTCTCGGAGCGTGCCGCTCGGCTCGACATGGGCCCTATTGCCCCGCGGCAGACTCGGGTGATACGTCGCTTTGCCCCAGTACCAGCCCCGACCCGGGGCTTCCAAGGCCGCGGCCAGCGGTCCTCCCAGCATCACGGCGTCGGCGCCGCAGGCAACCGCAGTGGCGATGTCGCCGCCGGTGGTCATGCCACCGTCTGCGATGACCTGGCAGTACACACTGGTCTCATCGAGATGACGCATGCGGGCGGCACGGACGTCGGCGATGGCGGTGGCGAGCGGGACCCCCATGCCGAGGACCTGGCGGGTTGTCGAGGTAGAGCCCGAGCCCACCCCTACCAGCACGCCCGCCGCGCCGGTGCGCATGAGGTGCAGCGCCGCCTGGTACGAGGCGCAGCCGCCGACGATGACGGGCAGGTCGAGCTGACGGATGAAGGTCTTCTGGTTGAGCGGCTCGACCTGCTGCGAGACGTGCTCGGCCGACACGATCGTTCCCTGGATGACCAGGATGTCGATGTCGGAGCGGCGAATAGGCTCGATGAGCTGCTGCGCGCGCTGCGGTGTGACAGCGCCGGCCGCAACCACCCCAGCCGCATGGATCTCCCCGAGACGAGCCTTGATGAGCTCCGGTCGGATGGGCTCGGCGTACAGCTCCTGCAACCGGCCGGCCACCTTCTCGGTCGGCAGTGAGGCGATCTCCTCGTAGCAGGGGGCGGGGTCTTCGTAGCGGGTCCACAACCCCTCGAGGTTGAGCACGCCCAGACCGCCGAGCCGACCGATCTCGATGGCGGTCGCCGGGCTCACCACGCCGTCCATGGCAGACGCCAGCATCGGCAGGTCGAACCGAAAGGCGTCGATCTGCCACGTGATGTCGACATCCTCGGGGTCGCGCGTGCGGCGACTGGGAACGATGCTGAGATCGTCGAGCCCGTACGCGCGACGGCCCGACTTGCCCATCCCTATCTCGAACTCGGCCACGGTCGCCTCCGCGTACAGGGAAAGATCCGATGCTACTGCCGGTCGAGTTGCTGCCAAGCGGGTTGGCGGCTGCGCGGCAATCGGACGCAGCTGGCCGGGCGCAAAGCTCAGCGGGTGCCCGTCAAAGACTTGAGGAACGCCCGGGCCACGCTCTCGCTCATCTGGTAGACGACCGAGCGGCCAGTCTCGGTGGCCTTGCGGACCACAGAGCCGCCCGTGACCTGCTCGAGCGAGTCGAGCCCGTCGAGGAGGGCCGTCTTGGTCGTGTCAGTGGCCTTGTAGCCGAGGTTGGTCAGGCTCTTGAACAGGTCGTTCTGCGCCACCGGTGCCGGCGCGGCCTGGGCGATGACCCGCAGCGCTTCCTTGGTGAGCTCCGCGCCTTGCGAGATCGCTTCAGCCGTGGTCAGACGGTTCTCGGGCGTGGCGCCGTCGACCGACGAGAGCCAGCGGCGCACCTTCTGCACGATCTCGTCATGGGACTCACCCTCGAACGACAACGTGGCCATGACGGCACCTTACCGTCGCGGAGCATGATGACCGTCGTGGGCCCTGCCGTCTGCGACTGGGCATCTGCGCACGTCACAGGAGGGCGTCGGCGGTCGTCCGCAGCAGGGCCCAGGCGGCCTCCACGTGACGGCGCTCGGTGAGCGTGCCGCCGATCGCCATGCGGAGGACGAGTCCGTCCGCCAGCCGGGTGTGGCTGAGGTACATGCGTCCGCTGGCATTGACCAGGTCGAGGAGTCGCTGGTTGGCGGCGTCGTCGGCACGCAGGCGGAAGCACACCAGGCTGAGGCGAACCGGGGCGGCGAGCGCGAAGCGACCGTCGGCGGCAACCCAGCCAGCGAACTCCTTGGCCAGCTGCACGTGGTTGCGGATGTGATGGCGTAGTCCCTCGGCGCCGTAGTGACGGATCACAAACCAGAGCTTCAGGGCCCGAAAGCGGCGCCCCAGCGGAATCTGCCAGTCGCGATAGTCGATGACCTGGCCCGACGCGCTGGCCGCAGTGCGGAGGAACTCGGGCAGGATCGACAGCGCAGCGACCAGCGCGGCCCGATCGGCCACCCAGAAGCAGTCGCAGTCGAAGTTCGTGAGCAGCCACTTGTGCGGGTTGAACGCATAGCTGTCGACTGCTTCCAGCCCGTCGTTCACCCAGCGCAGCTCGGGACAGACCGCGGCCGAGCCAGCCATCGCCCCATCCACATGCAGCCAGATGCCCTGGGCCGAGGCGACGTCACCCACCCGGCGCAGTGGATCGAACGCCAGGGACGAGGTCGTCCCGGTCGTCGCCGCTACGAAGAATGGCACTCTCCCGGCAGCCCGATCGGCGCTGACCGCTGCTGCGAGCGCGTCCGCGTCGAGCGTGCCTTCGGCATCACCGCCGAGCGCGACCAGCTGGTCGGTTCCAAACCCGGCGACCCGGGCCGCCTTCTCGATGGAGGAGTGGGCCGCCGTGCCGGTGTAGGCCACGAGGTCCGCAAGCGCTGCACCCGCGGTCACCGCCCGGTGGCGAGCAGCGACGAGCGCGCACAGCACCGCGGAGGACGCAGAGTCCTGGATGACGCCGCCGCCCGGCCCACTCGAATGGAAGCGCCGGGGCAGGTCGCACAGCTCCACCATCCAATCGAGCACCAGCGTC
>JAXDQG010000579.1:0-5493 GCA_034667945.1 Acidimicrobiia bacterium
CGTCACCACGTTGCACGCCACTTTCGAGGCATTGGCGCAGCCGGGTGCGACGGATTCGACCCTCCCGTCCACGTACTGACCGCTCACCCCCGCCACCGATAGATCCGGGCGCTGGTGACCGCCCGGCCGCAGCAGGATGCCACCGGCGACGATCAGCAGCGCTGCGCCCACCACCACGACGAGAAGCACACGCCGGACCCGAGCGCCGACGTGTACATCGGGGTGTGTGTCATGGCCGTGCGGCATCAGCTCGCGACCTGCATCACATTCCGATGCGCGGTACGACAGGGTTGCAAAGGCTAGGACACGGTTGCACAGGCATCGTCACCTCGTCTCGATCGTGAGGAGCGGATCAGCGTCGCGGCTCGACGGTTCGCGAGCCGCGCTGGAACGCACCACTCTTCCGTGTCAACCGCGACCCGTGCACATCCCGGACCGGCCTTCTGACGGCTGAGTCCTATGCGGTGGTACGCCGCTGGCCGGGACTCGGCTCGGTGGCGAAGCCCAACGGACGAGGGCCTCTCGGGGCTGCTGCTTGCCCGGCACTGGAGTGACCCGCTCTTTGATGGACACGGGGTGGGCTCAGGCAGCTTCGCCCGTACCCCCGAGTCCCGGCGGAGCGCGACCCTGGCGGGTCTACGCCGCCCCGATGACCGTCATCCGCCGAGTGAACGAAGCAGGGTCTGCAACGAATCTTGTTCCGTTGCAGGGTTGGGCTTCTTGGCTCGGAGGGCGGTCAGGACGTCGTCGATCTCGCCGTCGAGGAAGTGCCAGGCCGTTGCGTCTCGTGGCTGAAGGGTGGGCTGATCCTTGTCCCACGTCGTCTCGAGATCCTTGACTTGAGCGGTCGCGCCAGGTTGATCACCGGCCTCCAGTTTCGTGAGCGTGTCTTGTGTGATGGATCGGAGCTTGGCGACCTCTGCCGCCGGGAAGTGCAGGATGGCGACCTCCGGCGTGAGCTGAGCGACGGAGGTGTTCAACGAGCCGGTCTCGTCGCTCGTGGATGCGGTGTTGTGGTTGTAGGCGTGTGCCACGGCGAGCACCCCGGCGGTCACGGCGGCGACGGCGCCGAAGGAGATGAGCATCGTGCGCTCTCGCTCCGGTCGGTGGACCGCGGGCGCGGCCGGTCGTTGCTTGTCGGGTGCGTCAGCCCGGGTAACGGTCAGGTAGACGACGGTGGCGAGGATTGCCAGCAAGAAGACGATGCTGGTGCCGGCGGTGCCGAGGCCGAGTCCGCCATCGGCCTTGTTCGAGGCGAGCCAGTCGCCGAGATTGGCGCCGAGGGGCCGGGTGAGGATGTAGGCCAGCCAGAACGCCAGCACGACATTGGCGCCGAGGCGCCAGCCCACGATGATCGCCACGATGAGCACAGAGGGCAGCAGCACGGAGACGCCGGGGCTCCATCCGGTGAGATCGAGCGTCCAGTCGCCCGCAGCGGTGCCGAGCGCGAACGTCACAAGGATGGCGAGCCAGTAGAAAAGCTCGCGGGGCAGCGTGTTGATGCTGTGAATCGACAGCGTTCGCTCCCGCCGGTACCAGACACCGAACACGATGGCGAGGACCGCGGCGAATACCGTGGTGGTCAGGGCGAGCGGGACCTTGATGTCATCGGTGAGGATATCGGTGTAAAGCGTGCCGGTGACGCTGAGCGTAACCACGGTGAGCCAATAGGCGAAAGGGACGTAACGCGGGAGCCGGAGCTGCCAGAGCAGCACCGCGGCGAGCACTAACGTGAACAGAACCGACGTCCACTCCAACCCGACGCCGAGGGTCATGTTGATCCAATCGGCGAAACTCTCGCCGACGGTCGTGCACAACACCTTGATGATCCAAAACCACAGCGTGATCTCGGGGACCTTGCTGAGGATGATCCGGGCGCTGGGAGGAGTGCGCGTATCCGACATCGGGTCCATTCGCCAGCGAACGAGTCACGGAGGAGCGTACAGAGGCAAGGTTCGCGACCGGTTAACGCATTCCTAAATGACGCACCGCAGCGCGCCCGGTCTGCGGAAACGCCAAGCGCCTCCGGACCCAAGGCCAAGTCCACGGCACCACACATCGGGGGCGAGGCCCTCGAGCACGGGTGCCCGCCGTACTGTTCAGTGGCTACGCCCGGGATCGCGGACCCCCCCGTCCGGCAACGGGCCAGGGAGGGTTCGCATGCGGGTCTTGGTCGTCGAGGATGAGCCCTCCATGGCCGCGTCCCTCCGCAGCGGGCTCGAGAGCGAGGGCTTCGCCGTCGAGGTCACCGGTGACGGCGCCGAGGCTCTGTGGCTGGCCAGCGAGTTCGACTACGACGCCATGGTGCTCGACATCATGCTGCCGTCGCTCAACGGGTTCGCCATCGTCTCGCGGCTGCGGGAGGTGGGTCGCACGGTCCCCGTTCTGATGCTCACCGCCAAGCAGGGCGAAGCCGACCAGACGGAAGCGCTGGAATCGGGAGCGGACGACTTCCTGTCGAAGCCGTTCTCATATCCGGTGCTGCTGGCTCGCCTGCGGGCGCTCATCCGGCGGGCCGGCGGCCGCTCGAGGGCCGACCTGACGGCCGGTGACCTTCGCCTTGACCCGGCCGCTCACCGCTGCTGGCGGGGTGATGTCGAGATCGAGTTGACCGCCCGAGAGCTCTCCCTGCTCGAGTACCTCATGCATCGCCGGGGTGACGTGGTCGACAAGTTCGAAGTGCTGCGTCACGTCTGGGGCGATGACGACACGATCACGCCGAACACCGTCGAGGTGTACATCGGCTACCTGCGCCGGAAGATCGACGTGCCTTTCGGTCGCCATGCCCTCGAAACGGTCCGGGGACGCGGGTACCGCCTGGAGGCCGATGGTGGTTAGCGGATTGGGCCGGATCCGGAGATCCCTGCGTTGAGTAGGCAGCGAGCATTCAGGATGCCCGTATCCGCCCGGCGTTTCCGCCCGGTCCTCGGACAGTTGTCCTCCGTCCGGGTCCGGATCACCATGGCCGCGACGGCGGTTGTCGCCGCGGCTCTGGTGGTGGGGGCCATCCTGCTGGTGGCGTTGTTGCGCGCCGGCCTGGTGCGGTCGCTGCACGACGCCGCCCCGCTCCGGGTGGCCGAGCTGGCCGCGCTGGCCCAACGGGGACCGTTGCCCGACCCGTTACCCACCTTCGATGCCCCGCAGCAGACGCAGATGCAGGTGCTCGACAGCAACGGATGGGTGATCGCGGCCAGCGGTCCACTGCACGGGCGACCCCCGCTGGCCAAGCGGGGGGAGCACCAGCACATCCTGGCGGACACCTCGTTCTCGTCCGGAGGTCCCTGGCTGCTCCAGGTCGAGCCGGCAACCCTCGCTGACCAAGCCGACACCGTGGTGGTCCTGGCCTCGCTGGCCAACGTCACCCGCAGCCTGGAGTTGCTGGGCGGACTGCTCGCCGCCGGCCTGCCGTTCCTGGTGGCACTCGCCGCGGCAGTGTGCTGGGTGCTGGTTGGTCGGGCACTCCGCCCGGTGGAGGCCATGCGCTCCGTGGTCTCCGGTCTGGACGGGGGACGGGACTTGGGCATACGGGTGCCCGAGCCGCCAACCGGCGACGAGGTAGCTCGCCTGGCCCGCACGCTGAACGAGATGCTGGACCGTCTGGGCGGGGCTGATGAGCTGCAGCGGCGCTTCGTGGCCGACGCTTCCCATGAGCTTCGCACGCCGCTGGCCAACATTCGTACCGCGATGGAGGTGGCCAGCCGGCACCCGGGACGCGTCGACTGGCCAGCGGTGGCCGCTGACGTACTCGTCCAGGATGCCCGCATGGAGCGCTTGGTCAGCGATCTGCTGGTGCTGGCCCGCTCGGACGCCGGTCACCTCACCCCTCTACGCAAGGACTGCGATCTGGCCGACATCGTCCGGGCCGAGCTCGACCGGACGCTCCCACCAGGTGTGCGCCTCGAGGCCGGGGCCCTTGCGCCGTCAATGGTGTCCGGCGACCCCGACCAATTGGCGCGGATCGTCGCCAACCTCGTCGACAACGCCCTCCGTCACGCCGCCAGCCGAGTGGCGGTGTCGCTCACCCCCGCCGGCCGGTGGGTCGAGCTCACCGTGCGGGACGACGGACCAGGCATCCCGCCCGCCGACCGGCAGCGGGTGTTCGAGCGCTTCGTCCGGCTCGACCAGCACCGCTCCCGAGCTGGGGGGCGCAGCACCGAAGGGCGCCTTGCGGGGGGTGCCGGCCTGGGTCTGGCCATCGTCGCCGAGCTGACCGCGGCGCACGGCGGCTCGGTCCGTATCGGTGGGGGGCCGGGCGCGGTCCTGACCGTGCGGCTGCCGCTGCGCTGACGGACTCGGCCTGCGTGGACAGCTTTCGCGCGAGTTGCGGATACTGCTCTCAGCATCGCATCAGCAGACGAGGCGTACGTTGCAGTCCATGAGCCCGTCCGTCCGTCGCCGTCGCCGTCGCTGGGCCGTACCCGTACTCGCTGCCCTCGGCGTACTGGGCATCGCCGCCGCCCCAAACCTCATCCCCGCCGGCGCGGCAACCCCGGATCTGCCGCCGCTGACCCCCGCCGAGCTCTTGACCAAGGTGCACAATGCCCAGGTCACGGCGCTCTCGGGCACGATTGCCATGACCGCGAACCTCGGTCTTCCCTCGCTTGGGGGCTCGCTCACCGGCGTTGGCTCGGGGGCCTTGCTCACCAGCCTGTTGAGCGGCACCCATTCCGCCAACGTCTGGCTCGATGGCCCTGATCACCAGCGGCTGGCGCTCAACGCCCCCATGGCCGAGACCGATTGGATCCACAACGGCAACGACGCCTGGAGCTGGGACTCCAGCGCCAACCGTGTGGTCCACGTGAACCTGGCCGCAACGAAGAACGACCAGAAGCCTGTCGGCCAGAGCTCCGCCGACCAGAAGGCGGGCGTACCGGACGAGGCGGACGCCAACGAGCCGCCCAAGCCGGCCGATCAGACGCCGGAGGCCCTGGCCAACAACCTGCTCGCACGGGTAAATCCGTCCACTCAGGTGAGTGTGCGCACCGCCCGGTATGTGGCTGATCGTCCGGCCTACCAGCTGGTTATCGCACCTCGCTCGCAGAACTCGACGATCGGCGAGATCGACATCTCGGTCGACGCCGCCACCGGTCTGCCGATAGATGTCCAGATCACCGCGGCGGGTCAGTCAACCCCGGCGTTAGAGCTGGGCTTCACCAAGCTGTCCTTCGACACGCCAAGCTCGTCGGAGTTCGACTTCAAGGCCCCTCCGGGTGCCACGGTCAGTGAGTCCACGGACCCGATGGCGGTGATGGCGCCGAGCGGGACTGGCGGCGAGGGCCACCACCGCACCAAGCAGGCCCTGCCGGCCGCGCCGGCTCCGGCCAGCGACACGGCAACCAAGCCCGATGTGCAGACGGTCGGCACCGACTGGGAGACCGTGGCGATCCTGCCGGCCGGCTCGGCCAGCCAGGCGGGCGGACTGGGCTCCCTGCTCAACTCCACGCCGACCGTGAAGTTGTCCGACAACACCACGGCACACGCTCTCACGACCAA
>JAXDQG010000580.1:0-2732 GCA_034667945.1 Acidimicrobiia bacterium
GTCGGGTCCGCGGGCTTTGAGCGCGGAGGCCATTCCGCGCTGGCGCAGGTAGAAACCGGCCGTCCCATGACCCAAGCGCGAGCTGAACTGTCGGCCTTCACGGGCGGGGGCCTCGCCATTCGGGGACGGCATGCCGCGATCGCCACCTTCGGCGCGCCAGGTCATGAACGCCGACGCGTGGGTGAGGCCGGCGTGGTAGTTGTCGCCCACGAACTGCTCCGCGGCCAGCTTCCAGTTGCCCTTGAAGCGCATCTTGTGGACGCCGCCCACCACCTCGACCCCGCCTTCACGGCGGTCAACCAGACAGTCCAGGTACCAGCTCATGTCGCCGAGGTGGTCGATCAACGGGGGAGCGCTCGGGTCGAAGCAGCCGAAGAGGAGCCCCTTGTAGCTCTCGACCCGAGCCACGGGGACCAGCCCCCAGCTGCTCATGTCCAGCGAGCCGTCGTAGGCGTCTTCCAGGTTGGGCACCGCCACCAGCTGTCCGGACATGTCGTAGCACCAACCGTGGTAGCTGCACGTGAAGGTCTTCGCGTTGCCGGCGTCGGCCCGGCAGACCCGCATTCCGCGATGTCGGCAGGCGTTGAGAAACGCCCCAATCGAGCCGTCGCCCTGACGGACGACGAGGACCGGGTCCGAACCCATGTAGGTGGCGAAGAAATCACCGGGACGCTTCAGCTGGCTCTCGTGGGCCAGAAAGAGCCACGAGCGCAGGAACAGGCGTTGCGACTCGAGCTCGAACACGTCCGCGTCGTGGAAGATCTCCGCGCTGATGAGCCCACGCTCCCAGTCCACCAGATCGCTCAAGTGATCGACGACGGAGCCCATGTCTCCACCTTTCAGTTGGCTGGGCCGAGCGGACGCGTCTGCCCTCGCCAGCAGGGCGGGCGCGCTCTGAGGGGCCATCAGGGCAATTGCTCAGAAGAACACGCTGAGGTTCTTCGACAGCACGACGTTCTGGTCGAGCAGGATCGTCCTCCGGGCGATCTGCCACTGCCGCGGTCCGACGTTGCGGAGGATGTCTTCACGCTGCCCCGCCCAGATGTCGACCTCGTCCTCGAGCCGATTGCGATAGCAGAGGAAGTTCGACCGCACCTCGAACGCGTTGTCGTCGTGCGCGGTGGCCCGGACATTAGTCACCAGATGACGGGTTCGACTGGGCGGGTCTTCGGCCCAATGCATCCCGGTCTGCAGCTGGTGCACGCGCCAGCCCAGGGACTGCTTGTCGTCGTCGAACAATGCCATCTCGCCGCGGCTCGAGTTCTCACGACTGAGGTCGCGGCGGAGCCGATTGGTGCGCGTCGGCATCCAATAGCGCAGATCGTCGGCGAAGAGCGCATACCACTCCTGGAAGCGTCGATCGTCGAGTAGCTGTGCCTCGAAATACAGGAATGCCTCGATCTCCGACTGCAGCTCGGACCCCACCCCGACAGGGACCGCCGGGACGGCGGGAACGGCGAGGCCGTCGGTCACACTTCCCCCACGCACACGGCGATCCTAGGTCGGAACCGGGGCAGCGGCGCGCGTGACACGGGCGGATAGGGCCTCCCGACGCCTCCGTGCCCCCAGTAAGACCGGGTTCCCGTCGCTCGGCCCTCTCCGCTCAAGACACGGGCGGATAGGGCGTCCCGACGCCTCCGTGCCCCAGTAGACCGGGTTCCCGTCGCTCGGCTTTCCGCTCGAGAGATGAGTACACGTACCCATCCGGGGTGAGCGCGAGGACGCAGCGGCGGCTCCCCTCTTCGGGAGATGGTGTGCGTGTGCCCCGGTTCGTCGGGGCGTAGGAACGGAGTGGTCATGTCCAACAAGCACGGAAACCAGACCATCCACACCGCCGCCAACGCGGCCATCTTCGCCCATTGCAGCGGCAAGCAGCGTCGCCGCTTGGAGCAGCTCTCGACGCCTATCGAGGTCAAGGCAGGCTACGAGCTGACCCACGAGGGATCGGTCGGCCACGAGTTCGGCGTCATCATCGAGGGTGGGGCCGTGGTCAAGGTCGATGGACATCAGGTCGCCGTGCTCGGGCCCGGCGACCATTACGGCGAGGTGGCCCTCCTCGAGGAGATAGGCCACACGCACGGGCGGCGCATGGCCACGGTGACCGCCGAGACCGATCTGTGGGTGTCGGTGATGTCGGTGGCGGAGTTCGCCACGGTGCTCATCGAGATGCCCGATGTGGCCGATGCGGTGCGGCGGGCTGCCCGGGATCGCGTCGGCACTGCAGCTCATTGAGCACTCTTGCCGGGTAACAGCCCGGCGGATGGCCAGAGGCGCCCGCTCGGCCGGAGGAGGGGCCGGCCGGGTGGGCGCCTTTGGGCGCTTCGGGCGCGGCCCGGCTGGGCGATCCCAGCTGGGCGCCTCGGGCGCGTATCCACGGGACCACCCCTCTCAGCGGCCCCAGGGCGATCAGGTCGGGATGTTGGTCGATCGCCCGCGGGGCGTTGTCGGAGCCGGCGGCGGCGATGGCCGGCAACTGATGCCAGTCGAACATTGCCCGCTCGCCCACCGGAGCCATCAACCGGCGAGCCAGCTGCGCAATGACCAGCCGGTGCAGCGGGGTTGCCGAGCGCAGCCGGTCGAAGGCGTCGCGCTCGAGCAGTAGCCCGCTTGTTCAGTTGATCGTGGCTGGTCAGTTGACGACGACGCTGGTCAGTTGACGATGACGCTGGTCAGTTGACGACGACGCTGAGCGTTCTCGCCACCGTGGAGCCTTGCGCGTCCCTCAATTGCAG
>JAXDQG010000581.1:0-3702 GCA_034667945.1 Acidimicrobiia bacterium
CACGACCTGCTGACCGTTGTCGTCCTCGCCGATCGGGATGGCGTTGACGGCTCGGGGGTCGATCTCGTCGAGGCGTTCGGAGACGAGCTGCTTGAGCCCGGCTGCGGCGATCCCTCGAGCCGGAGCACGGCCCTCGCGGGCTTCCTTGACGTCACCGAAGTAGAAGCGACTGAGCCACGGCACCGATTCCTCGGCACCGGCGGCGATGTCGTCGAGGTCGTCCTCCATGCGGGCCGTGAAGGCGTAATCCACCAGGTCCGGGAAGTGCTGCTCGAGCACTCGGACCACCGCGAAGGCGGTGAAGGAGGGCACGAGCGCAGACCCCTTCTTCCACACATAACCGCGGTCCTGGATGGTCGACATGATCGACGCGTAGGTGGAGGGGCGGCCCACGCCCAGCTCTTCGAGTCGCTTCACCAGCGACGCCTCGGTGTAACGAGGGGGCGGTTGCGTCGTGTGGCCCTTCGGGTCGAGTGCTGTGGCGGCCAGCTGGTCACCCTGGCGCATGGGCGGCAAGCGGCGATTGGTCTCTTCGCTGTCGTCGCCGTCATCCGCGTCCTCGACGTAGGCGCGCTGGAAGCCCTGATGTGTGATGACCGTCCCGCTGGTGGCGAACTCGGCCACCCGACCGGTCTCGGTTGAGCCCCGGAGCCGCACCGTGACCGTCTCGCCGATGGCGTCCGTCATCTGCGACGCCACCGTGCGCCGCCAGATCAGGTCGTAGAGGCGGCCCTCGACGTTGCCAACCAAGCGAGCCACCTCTGCCGGGGCCCGGAACTCCTCACCGGCGGGACGAATGGCCTCGTGGGCTTCCTGGGCGTTCTTGACCTTCTTGGTGTAGCGGCGAGCGCCCTGCGGAAGGTACTCCGGACCGTACTGCTGGGCCACAACCGCTCTCGCGGCGCTGAGCGCGGCATCCGACAGCGTCGTCGAGTCGGTCCTCATGTAGGTGATGAAACCCTGCTCGTACAGGCTCTGAGCTGCTCGCATGGCCTGCGAGGAGGAGAGGCGCAGCTTGCGGCTGGCCTCCTGCTGCAACGTGGAGGTGATGAACGGTGCCGCCGGAGAGCGCCGATAGGGACGGGACTCGACCGAGACGACCTCGAACGGCCGCCCGGTCAACTCGTCTGCCAGCGTGCGAGCCGCGGGCTCGCTGAGCACAACGAGGTCTTCCCTGGTCGGGCGGCCCTCGGAGGTGAAGTCCTTCCCAGTGGCCAGTCGGCCACCGTCGAGTCCGACGAGCCGAGCGCCGAAGGAGTCGTCGCTCGTCGTGGAGAACGTACCGTCGATGTCCCAGTAGTCGGCGGCGACGAAGCGCATGCGCTCCCACTCGCGCTCGACCACCATCCGGGTGGCCACGCTCTGCACCCGACCGGCCGAGAGACGTGGCAGGACCTTCCGCCACAGCACCGGCGAAACCTCGTAGCCGTACAGCCGGTCGAGGATGCGCCGGGCCTCCTGGGCGTCGACGAGCCGGCGGTCGATGTCCCGGGGATTGGCGATGGCCTGCCGAATCGCCTGAGGCGTGATCTCGTGGAACACCATGCGACGGACCGGCACGGAAGGAGACAGGACCTCGCTCAGGTGCCAGGCGATGGCTTCGCCTTCGCGATCCTCGTCAGTGGCCAGGAAGACCTCGTCTGCGGCCTTGAGCAGCCGCTTGAGCCCCGTCACCTGCTGGCGGCGATCAGGAGTGACGACATAGAGGGGCTTGAAGTCGTTGTCGACGTCGACACCGGTTCGGGCCCACGGCTCGCCCTTGTACTGCTCGGGCACGTCCGCAGCGTTGCGCGGCAGGTCGCGGATGTGTCCCATGGAGGACTCCACGACGTAGTCGTCGCCGAGGTAACCCGCGATCGTCCGGGCCTTGGTTGGCGACTCGACTATGACCAGGCGGCTGCCCATCGGAGGCAAGGTATCTGTCCTCGGAGCGAAAGTGTCAAGCTCGGAAGGCCGTGGCGGTGTCTGTTCACCGGTTGGCCTCACCGTTTGTTGAGGTGGCGATTGCCCATGTTGAGGGGGCGATTGGCCACTGGCGTGCCCGCCGAACGGGGCGTCCAACCGCGCCTGCATCCGTTCGCATCGGCACCGATCGCACCGAATACGGCTGTGCGACGACCGCTGAGCTTAGGTGGACAGCGGCATGGCCAACAGCACCAAACGTACGTTTGTCCCGCTGGGAGACGATGTGATCTCGGTGCGGTCGGTGAAAAGCTGCATCAGCGGAATGCCGAGACCGCTCTCGAACAGCAGCCGATTGGGATCGGTTGCGGGAGGGACGACCGGCACGTCGTCGGGGTCGAACCCGGTACCGTGGTCTGCCACCTCCACCACGATGCGACCTTCGCCGAGCTCACAACGGATGTGGATGGAGGCCTGCGAGCCGATCATGGAGTGGGCGCGGATGGCGTTCGTGCACGCCTCGGACACCGCCAGGCGGAGGTTCTCGAGACGGTCCTCCCCGAACGACGACTCGGTGCGGGCCACCGCCACCACGACCTGGCGGGCCAGGGCCAGGAAATCTGCCCGCGCCGGGATGTCGAGCTCGACAAAGCGCTCGGACAACGTGGAGGCGCGCAAACCCATGGTCTGGACGTCGCCATTCGCGATGTCGAGGCGGTCGTTGCTCACCGTTTGCTCCACCGAATGCCATCGAGCTCGCCAAGCAGCGCTGCTCAACGTGCCAGCAATATGCTCGTCGCAATACTAATCGTTTTGTCATCATTCGGTGTGACGGGCACCCGTGGATGGGATGGATTGCTCAGTCCGGACAACGAGTGAGGCCTCGAGGTGGATCTCTCGTCGAATGATGCCCAGAAAGGGCACCGCGACGGGGGCGCGATAGGTGCCGCGCACGTTCACCAGACCGTCCCCGACCTCGGTGATGGCCAGGTCCAGCAAGGCATCGTTCAGACCGCTGCCGTGGGTTCCCGCGGAAAGCGCTGCCTGGGGGTCCGGATCCACGGCAGCCGCCCGCGCCGCTTCACGGGTCGCCGCCGTGAGCAGGATCTGGGCCCGAGCGACCAGGCCGACTTGCACGACGAGAAGAAGCAAACCGCAGATGACTGGCAGCAGCAGGGCGAGCTCCACTGTGGCCTGACCGCGCTCCCCACGCTGTCGTGAAAGCCGGCCGATCGCCCGTTTGCTCATCCGACCTTTGAGGTGACGGCGTTCATCACACGATCTAGAAGCGACGAGATGGCTCCTGTTCCGGAGGCCCAGGCAAGCAGCATCACCGCGATGGTGGCCGCGCCAAGGACGACGAGCGCGTACTCCACGGTGGATTGCCCGCGCTGATCGCGCCAGCGGTCGCGGAGGGCGTGGACGAGCGCGGAGAGTTCGACAGAAAGACGTGACATGGGGCGACCTCCTGAGGGTCGACTCGCAAGGTGTGAATTGACCAGGAGACCGGTGGGCGGTCTCGACCCAGAACGACGACTCAAGCGGAGAGGGCCGAGCGACGGGAACCCAGTTTTGATGGGACACGGAGGCGTCGGGAGGCCCTATCCGCGCTGTCCTCAGACGCCCGGCAGCGACAGTCCCTCGAGGGAGGTGACGAGGAGAGGGACGACGGTGAGCAGTACGAACGCCGGCAGAACACCCAAGGCGAGGGGAAAGAGCAACCGGATCGGGATGCGGCGAGCGGTGATCTCCAGCTGGCGACGTCGTTGGAGGCGCAGCTCACCGCCGACCAAGGCAAGC